>NZ_KV917374.1:0-571 GCF_002019645.1 Litchfieldia alkalitelluris
TCACCCGTCCGCCGCTAATTAAAGGAAGCAAGCTTCCTTTAATCCGCTCGACTTGCATGTATTAGGCACGCCGCCAGCGTTCATCCTGAGCCAGGATCAAACTCTCCAATAAGAGATATTTGAATGCTCAAATAAAAATTTAAAAATAGATTAAACGTTGACGCTTGTTTATTGTGTTCAGTTTTCAAAGAACTTTTTTAAAAACAACTTTATTAAGTTACCACTTTAAATTATTAATGTCAACATGTTTTTCACCAACAAAAACTTTTGTTAGATCAAACGAGTTAACTTAATCATTGTATCATAATACTTCTTCTTTGTCAACTTCTGTGAAGTTAACTTAGAAAATAAAAAGCAATCTTTAGGAGATTACTTGTTTCTTACGAGACAATAACCATCTTACCATATGCATTTCTCAATGTCAACTTCTACGAAGTTGTAAAATATGGTAAGCCTAGCGACGTCCTACTCTCACAGGGGGAATCCCCCAACTACCATCGGCGCTGAAGAGCTTAACTTCCGTGTTCGGTATGGGAACGGGTGTGACCTCTTCGCCATCATCACTAGACTT
>NZ_KV917374.1:5252-92126 GCF_002019645.1 Litchfieldia alkalitelluris
ATTAGCTCCGGTTTCCCGAAGTTATCCCAGTCTTACAGGCAGGTTGCCCACGTGTTACTCACCCGTCCGCCGCTAATTAAAGGAAGCAAGCTTCCTTTAATCCGCTCGACTTGCATGTATTAGGCACGCCGCCAGCGTTCATCCTGAGCCAGGATCAAACTCTCCAATAAGAGATATTTGATTGCTCAAATAAAAATTTAAAACTAGATTAAACGTTGACGCTTGTTTATTGTGTTCAGTTTTCAAAGAACTTTTACGCCCAACCGAGCGACTTCTAATATACTATCATCAATCAATTATATTGTCAACAACTTCTCTTGTTTCTTATTAACTAAAAAACTAAGTTGCCAACAACGGTTCATTTACTATAACAAGTTTATTAACTCGAGTCAACAAACTTAGATTGGTAATAACAACCAAAAGAGTGAGGCGTAATCGCCTCACCCACTAATCATTATATATGTCTACTCTGATAATAGTTAATCTAGATTTCATTCGTTACAGTTCTCTCACTTTCCACGGGGGGGCGTGAAATGAACCTCGCAGCAAAAGCCTACTACGGGGTCTTACAGTGTCTACTACATCCCGCTGGAGTCGAGAGAACTTCCGCTCATTCCAACTATGTTAGCACTTTTCACCTACATAGTGAAATTAATTAATTACGTCCTACTCAGTAAGGAAAATGAAGTATAAAACAAAGATTACAAATAACACATACATGATTGGATTGATTTCTTTTGCTTTTCCTTTTACAAGCATCGTAATGGGATAGAAGATGAATCCAATCGCGATACCTGTTGCAATACTATAAGTTAATGGCATTGCAATAATTGTTAGAAATGCTGGAACTGCTACCTCAAATCGATCCCATGCGATTTTACCTAAAGAAGAAACCATTAGTATCCCTACTATTATTAATGCTGGTGCAGTTACCGCTGAAGTCACAACTCCTAACAAAGGAGAGAAAAACATCGCCAAAACAAATAATGCCGCAGTTACAACTGAAGTAAAACCAGAGCGACCCCCAGCTGCAACACCTGCTGATGACTCGATGTATGATGTCGTTGTAGAAGTCCCTAGAATCGATCCCACCACAGTAGCAGATGAGTCTGCAAATAACGCTTTTCCTGCACGTGGTAATTTATTTTCTTTTAATAATCCCGCTTGATTTGCTACAGCTACTAGAGTTCCAGCAGTATCAAAGAAATCGACAAACAGGAATGTTAAAATGACTACTAGCATCTGAACAGTAAAGATATCACCAAAGTGAGTAAACGCTGCTCCAAAAGTTGGCGCAAGACTTGGAATCGGACTTACAATCGATTCAGGAGTTGCTACTAAGTTTGTAAGCATTCCAACTACAGCAGTTACAACCATACCAATGAAAATTGCTCCATTGACTTTACGAACCATTAAAATAACTGTAAGAATAAGACCGAAGATTGCTAAAAGTGTGTTTCCATTACCAAGGTGTCCTAATCCAACTAAGGTTGCTTCATCAGCAATTATAATTTCTGCACCTTGTAACCCAACGAATGTAATAAATAAACCAATACCAGCACCAACGGCATATTTTAATTCTGCCGGAATCGAGTTAATGACCTTTTCGCGAAGACCTGTTAGCGTCAATACAATAAAGATCAGACCAGAAGCTAATACACCCGCTAACGCCGTTTGCCACGGAACACCCATTCCAAGAACTACCGAAAAGGCAAAGAATGCGTTTAGTCCCATACCCGGTGCTAGAGCAATCGGATATTTTGCAATAACTCCCATTAATAACGAACCAATCGCAGCAGCTAATGCTGTGGCAACAAACACTGCTCCGGAATCCATTCCAGCAGCAGATAAAAAGCTAGGATTAACAAATAAAATATAGGCCATCGATAAAAATGTTGTGATACCAGCTACAGTTTCTGTTTTATAATTGGTACCAAGCGCTTCGAATTCAAAAAACTTCTTCATATCTATAATTCCTCCTTTTTCTCTTTTATTCCTTAGGTTACACAAAAACACCCCGATTATGAATCGCAGTGTTCGACCAGAAGAATAACGATAGAAAAAGAAGGTTCCAATTTCTTTACTCTATACATTATTATTCGTAGTCAAGCCATTTACGGTAGCTCGGTAGAAACTTTTGGGCCATATCCCCAACATTATACGAAGTACAAAATATGATAACTAAACTATAAATTGATTTTAACAACAACGTCATGTTCCGTCAACATAAAAAGCGAACATTTATTAAAAAATGTTCGCTTTTGTTCGTCTTTATTACTATTATTCCCATTCAATAGTCGCTGGTGGCTTACTTGTGATATCGTAGACCACACGATTAATGTGATTCACTTCATTTACAATTCTTGTTGAAATGACCTCAAGAACTTCCCAAGGGATACGTGCCCAATCTGAAGTCATGCCATCTATTGAAGTAACTGCTCTGATTCCAATCGTATAATCATATGTTCTAGCATCCCCCATTACACCTACACTTCGGATATCCGGGAGAACGGTAAAGTACTGCCAAATATCACGTTCAAGACCTGCCTTTTTAATCTCGTCACGTAAGATTGCATCCGATTCTCTTACAATTTCAAGCTTTTCTTCCGTAACTTCGCCCAAAACACGGATACCTAGACCCGGCCCTGGGAACGGTTGACGCCAAACGATTTCATTCGGCATACCTAATTCTGTTCCAAGCGCACGAACTTCATCCTTAAATAGTGTATTTAACGGCTCGATTAATTCGAATTTCATATCTTCTGGTAATCCACCTACATTATGGTGAGACTTGATCGTTTGCGCTGTAGCCGTACCACTCTCAATAATATCTGTATAAAGAGTTCCTTGAGCTAAGTAATCAATGCCTTCTAGTTTTGCTGATTCATCATCAAAAACATAAATGAATTCATTACCAATGATTTTTCGTTTTTGTTCAGGATCACTTACACCCTTAAGCTTAGACATAAAACGTTCTTTCGCATCTACTTTGATCACATTCATATGAAAACCATCTGCGAAAGTTTTCATCACACCCTCAGCTTCACCTTTGCGAAGTAAACCATGGTCAACAAAAATACATGTTAACTGATCACCAATTGCTTTATGTATTAATACAGCCACAACTGAAGAATCAACACCACCACTTAGTGCGCATAACACCTTTTTGTCTCCAACCTTTTGTCTGATTTTTTCAATTTCAACTTCAATGAAGTTCTCCATTGACCATTCTTCTTTTGAACCACAAATCGTAAAGACAAAATTCTTTAATAAATCATTCCCAAATTCAGAATGGCGTACTTCTGGATGGAATTGAACGCCATACAGTCCACGGGATTCATCACTCATTGCTGCAATTGGACAAGATGGACTTGTTGCATCCACTTGGAATCCTGGAGGTGTTTCAACAACTAAATCACCATGACTCATCCAAACTGTTTGTTCTTTTGGTAGATTTGAATAGATTTTTGAATCCTTTTCAACAGTAAGAATTGCTTTTCCATATTCTCTATGATTAGCTTTTTCTACTTTTCCTGCGAAATGCTTTGTCATCAACTGCATACCATAACAAATTCCCAATATCGGTAACCCTAAATCAAAGATTGCCTCATCACAGTGAAAAGCGTTCTCTCCATATACACTATTAGGTCCACCCGAAAAAATAATACCTTTAGGATTCATTTTTTTGATTTCTTCTGCCGTAATTGTATGAGGGTGAAGCTCACTATATACCCCAAACTCACGAATCCTTCTTGTAATTAATTGGTTATACTGACTTCCAAAATCTAATACCACTATCATTTCGTTAAAAGCTTGCATCTCTGTCACCTCATAAAATTAGTCATACAATTGTTATAGCTTTAGTTATTCCCTGATTCATAAAATCCATTAAGTGATCCATACTCACCCTAAAATATTCACACCATGGAATATGAGCATTTTTACTCACCATATGTGGAATGAGCGTAGAACCACTTGACTCCTGCGGAATCCAGTGGTCTCGTGAGACCCCACAGGAGCCAAAAAGGCGACGAGGAGGCTCACGGACCACCCCGCGGCATCCCGCGAGTGGATCGAAGCTCATGGAACTCTCCAACCTTAGTTATTTTCAGGGTAGACACCTATGCTAATTAAAATTAGCACCATGGAGTATGAAAAAGTATACTTCGCTTAGTGTCTAGCTTCAGGCGCTATCGGCTCGGGGTCATAAGTCAATCCAGCTAGAAGGTTAAAGAGCAACCTTCTAGCAGTCTCGCCTTATGCCTGTCGCCGATGAACGAGCGCCTTCCGCTTTTCTTTTTTCAGGTTAGACTCCAATCAACTCTATAAAACAAAAAAACTAGAATTCCTATAAAGGCAGAATTCTAGTTTTTTAACTCCAATTAGAAAGCTGCCTTCATAGTCAGATCATTTACGGTGATCTGGTAGAAACGTTCGAACCATATTATCGAGTGTATATGAAGGATTGCTCTTTTTCAATTGAGTTAATTCTATATCTCTTCACACGTTCGGTCAAGATGATACTTTTTTAATTAAATTTTCCCACAATTCGACAGACCGCTTCCATTCCTTCTCAGCATTATCTTTTCGATAAAGTGCTCTTTCATAACTTAGAGTCAGTTTCTGCATATCATCTGACCGATAAAATTTATCAACATAAACAGCAAACTCTCTAAGTGTTTGACCCTCATTTCGTTTAATTCCCACTCGGTCTAGTTGTTTTAGAAGAGCATCGAATGCTTTAAAGTAAGCAGTACCATCATTTCGACGTTTATAGAGCAATATTGCTAGGATTGGGTACCATTTTACCCTTGTCTTAATCACAACATATATGACAAGGACAATTGAAAGGAGGATAAAGAAGATATCCTTCCAAGCGACTGGACTTACACTTGGTTGCTCACTACCTTCAATAGGAGTTATATCACCTTGTGATAATTCAGGTGTACTTTCTTCTAAAAGCTCTTGAGTTGGGGTTTGTTGCTCAACATCATCATTATTTTCATTTGTTACAGTTGATGAAGTCGTATAAACAAAGTTATTTAAATTACTGAATCCTTTTGTCGGTTCAAAAGCAATCCAACCAAATTCAGGAAAATAAACCTCTACCCATGAGTGAGCATTATTATTTGTAACCTCAAACACACGCTGATTTTCATTGAGAGTTTCTATATACGTTCCTTCCGTGTAACCTTTCACCCAACGTGCTGGAATATCCAATGAACGTAGTAAAACAATCATCGAGGTAGAAAAATTATCACAATACCCTACTTTGGTTTCAAATAAAAACTGATCAACATAATCATCGTTTCTACCAGGAACAGCTACTTCCTTCGTATCATACATAAATAAATTATCCTTAAAATAGCGTTCAACAGCTACCACTTTGTCATAGCGATTCCCTTGGTCTTTAGTGATTTCGACCGCAAGCTCTTTTACCCTCTCAGGTAAGCTATCTGGCAGTTGTGTATATCGTTCAAAAAACTCATCATTTAACTCTAGGCTTCCCTTATCAGTTACTGCTTGTAAGTCTTGTATTTGATAGATTGGCTGGTCATAGGTTAATCCATAGGCAGCTAGTTCAACCTCATCATTGTCTCCTTGCTTAGTTAATATCTTTTCCGTAACGGGGTCAACACTATATCGACTATCATCTAAACCATAATTATCTACCCGCTTTAAACCCGAAGGATAAATAATATGAGGATATAATTTCTGCACATCTACCTCAGCATAATATTCCTCTGTTTCTGCTTTGTTTTCTATCCAACTTAACACATTATTTTCAGATTCAAATAGTTGATTCCTCGGGTTACTGGATACTTCCCATCCTTTACCCGTGTATAAATCCTTCGTTTCCACTCGCCAATAGTGTCGTTTTCCAACTGTTGTTTTAAAAACTGGCGTATTATCTTCAATAAACGGCCCTCCAAGATAGGAGTCATTTGTCCCATAGCCAATTTTCTTCATACCTACTCCACTACCCGGTGCAGTACCACCTTTACCATACCCTTTTAAATAAGGCACTGGGTCTGGCCATTGAGGGGCCGCTTTCGGCGCAAAATAACCAAATGAACTTGTGATTAACACCATAATTACCAAGGGAATAATCCACTTTGTAAATAGCCCATTAAATCTAGAAAGCTTTTCACTTCCAATTACACGATTTAAATTTAATAAACCCAACATTAAGAAACCAACTACCACCGTACGTATAATAGCCGCATTCGCATCATAAGGACTAAAAGCATCTAATATTGAGACATAGACGACTGTTAAAATAAAAAACAGCAGAATTTTCTTTTGAACAATTAGCCAATAATAGATTAGGTAGCTCATTAACCAAAGAAGAATAAAAAATAGAAAACTTCTGAACAACGCTGACATTCCATTCCAGTTCATATCTATTAAGAGATTTAGATTTTGTCTCAAATCATAGAAAATTAGACGAACCCATTCAAAAGTAAGAAAGCTTTGTTCAAAATAGGTCTGATTTAACATATAAAGAATAATCACCATTTTAATAACGCTACTAATCACCCTTTTAATTTTTAAAAAGGATAACAAAAAGCAAATGCCAATAAAAATGATAAATATATAAATCTCAGCTGTATCTGTTACGACTGTTAACGGTCTTAACCATTCCCATAGTAATAAAAAACCAAAAACACTTAATATCAACCCTGGTAAATCCTTCGTTACTTTTGATGTCATGATTTGCTCACCTCGAAAAATACATCTGTATAGTGGCCCTCATAAACAACCTTCACAATGACATTACGTTTTCTTAACGTGTCCATCAATGTTAGTTCCTGAGTCGATAAATGTGCACCTTTTTCTTTTGCAATAAAAACTAAAAGGTTCACCTTTCTAAACGACACTCGTTCGATCGCTTGAATAAAGTCAGGAGTTAATGTATTAGTAATAAACATAAAAGATGCAACATGATTGACTTTTTTCACTTCAGTGTCAATTATTTGTGAAAATCGAATAGAGCTATCTGCCTTAACCTTTGCTAGATGATAAAAAATATGTTGTTGCTGTGACTCTCCGCCTCTAAGAGGAAAAACCGATTGTTCTTCTCCTACTGAAATGAGAGAGAGCTGTGCACCTTTTCTTAATATCGCTCTAGTTAAAGAGGCTAAAAAAGTAACAGATTGCTCAAATTCCCGAGATGGGGTCCGGTCTAGAAAGAGGACAACATCATGACTTTGCTGCTGTTCAAATTCTTTTGTCATAATATCATTTTTTCTTGCAGATGCTTTCCAGTCAATCCAAGTAAAACGGTCACCTGGCTTGTAATCTCTGATTCCTACAGCAATCGTAGTATCCCGCTGGAGATTCACATTCGATGCTGTCATTCCCTGCTCAAACCTACTCTCAACCTGCCTGTAAATGAGGTCATGGTATTGTGGATATACTAAGAAACGTTGCTCGACCGGAAAATAAGCCTCCTTTTCTACTAACCCAAAAAAGTCTCCAGTTCTAAGACGAATATTCGCAAAGATATGCTCTCCTCTAGGTATAGATTCAAACACATACTGAAAAGATAGGTCTCTTTTAAACCAAGGGAAAAGCAGCACCTTTGATTTGTATGTTTGTTCTCTGTATTTCAATTCCGGTGGAAGCACCTCTTCGACGACGAGATAAACGAGTGGTACAGCGAACTTCCTTTTAATCGTGACTGTTCCAACTAGCTTTTCTCCTGCTGAGTACTCATTTTGATTGGTTTTTCGATCAACGTCCATTGTGGTAATAGGATACAAGGCAACAATTAAAGAATATAACCCTAATGGAAGGAAACTATAAAATAAGAACCAACTAACAAAGCCTCCCTGAAACATTGCATACACAAATGTAACACCAATTAAGAAAAAGATTAGTCCTAACTTACCAGCCTGCTTAAGATATTTAAGAATTGTTTTCATTACCGACTCAGCGCCCTTTGAACAGGTACCGGCGTGCGTTCAATGATTTTTGAAACTACATTATCTGAAGTAGCTCCTTCGAATTTCGCTTCAGATTTTAAAATAATACGATGTGGTAAAACAAACTGAGCTAAATATTTTACATCATCCGGAATCACAAAATCTCTACCATGAACTAACGCAAATGCTTGTGAGGTTTTCATTAATGCAATCGACCCACGTGGACTTGAACCTAAATAAATTGATTGATGCGTTCTTGTTCTTCCTACCAAATCTATAATATATTGCTTAATTGTTTCATCAACATAAATTTCTTTTACATCTTCTTGAAGTTGGCGTAACTCTTCAATTGAGATGACTGATTCTAGTGTGTTAATCGGTTTGCTCTTTTCCGCACGATTTAACACTTCCATCTCCTCATTTGCAGTTGGATAACCCATCTTCAATTTTAGTAAAAAACGATCCAACTGAGCTTCTGGTAGTGGATAGGTCCCCTCATACTCTATTGGGTTTTGCGTTGCCATAACAAAGAAAGGTCTTGGTAGTGACCTTGTTACACCATCAACAGTTACACTACTTTCTTCCATTCCTTCTAATAACGCCGATTGAGTTTTCGGCGATGTGCGGTTGATTTCATCCGCTAGCACAATATTCCCCATAATTGGTCCGGGTCTAAATTCAAACTGTTGCTCTTTAGGATTATAAATTGAGACACCTGTTACATCGGAAGGCAATAAGTCTGGCGTGAACTGAAGACGTTTAAAGTCAGCGCTTACCGATTTAGCAAGAGATCGCACCATCATCGTTTTCCCTACCCCTGGAACATCCTCTAATAAAACATGACCCTCAGCTAACAAAGCAACCAAGCTTAAGGTAGCTACATCTCGTTTTCCGATCATTACCTTTTCTATGTTTTCAATTACTCTCCCTAATACAGGATGAAGTGTTTCAAGCTGCTGTGTCATCATATTCCTCCTAATAATTCTACTATTGTAATTAATTATATAATTCGTAAAATAATTTAAAAACCCTCTAATCTATGTAAGAAACCTGTTAATTATATACAGTTCAGCTGTAAGGTATGCATTGATATGTCGTTACTAGACTGATAAAAGTTACATAAGAAAATAAATATAATTTCATGTTCAAGGACAAAATGAGATAAAGGAGGAATGAAGTTGGGTAAGACGTTTGAAAAATACATATTAAGAGCTCTGTTTTTGTTTGGGATTGCCTCTTTTATAAACCTAGTAAGAAAGCCCCCTGTAAAAGATTGGCTCCTTATTTTCTTTCTAAAAGGTTATATGTCTTCAATCTTAGACAAGGTTTTAGTAAGAGAAGGCTATATTACATACCCCACCAAATTTTTTAAGAAGTTTGATGTAAGTATTATCTTCGATTATGTTCTCTTTCCTATATCTTGTGTTTACTTTAATCAAGTCACTGAAAAATCAAGGTTAACAGATATCTTTATAAAGCTATTCTATTTTAGTGTTCCCATGGCACTTGGAGAAGCATGGCTTGAAATGAATACACAAGTGATTAAATATAAAAAAGGCTGGACTCCGCTGAAAAGCTTTATATCTTTATCACTTACCTTTTTAGTTGTACGTGGGGTAATGTATTTAATTAGAAGATTAGATATGAAACAACAGCAATCATCCCAAAAAAATAACTATACCAAATGATTTTTTCTTTTTATAATAGAAGGCCATTTTCACTGGCTCTAGAACACCTTATAATAGGGATACAATAGTTGTCTTTTCTTTACAAACAAAAATTCGTCAAATATAATGTGTATTCATTAGAAGGAGGACTGGAGTTATGAAAAAAATATCTAATGTTTTTTGGATAACACTCGCGATTGTATTATCAGCAGTTGCTTTTGGGGTCATTTCACCAAACAACTTTGAAAACATCACAGGAAATATACAGGCCTTTATCACTTCAACATTTGGTTGGTATTATCTTATTTTAGTAACAGTCATCGTCATTTTCTGTGTATTCCTTATTTTTAGCCCTGTCGGTGCGATTAAACTAGGCAAACCTGATGAGGAACCTGAATTCACAAAAGGTACATGGTTTGCTATGCTCTTTAGTGCTGGAATGGGAATCGGTCTTGTATTCTGGGGAGCTGCAGAACCACTCTCACACTATTTAGCACCACCACTAGCCGAAGGCGGAACAAATGTTGCTAACAAAGAAGCAATGCGATACACATTTTTCCATTGGGGAATTCATGCTTGGGCAATATATGCGCTTGTCGCTTTAGCCTTGGCATATTATAAGTTTAGAAAAAATGAACCCGGTCTGATCTCAGCTACCTTAAAACCTGTTTTCGGCAAAAGTATGGAAGGTCCTCTCGGAACAGTGGTAGATGTACTAGCAGTATTTGCAACAGTTGTTGGTGTTGCAACAACATTAGGGTTCGGAGCGGCACAAATCAATGGTGGATTATCCTATCTACTTGGAGTACCTAATAATTTTACCGTTCAATTTATCATCATTGCATCCGTTACTGTTTTATTTATGATTTCAGCGTGGTCCGGTTTAGGTAAAGGAATTAAATATTTAAGTAATACGAACATGGTCTTAGCAATTTTACTATTTGTGTTAATGTTCTTTATTGGACCAACAATCCTTATTCTGAACATGTTTACCGATTCAATCGGTGGATACATTCAAAATATTGTACATATGAGCTTCAGAATTGCACCATTAAATGAAGAACATCGCTCATGGATTAATGGATGGACAATTTTTTATTGGGCATGGTGGATTTCTTGGTCACCATTTGTAGGTATTTTCATAGCACGTGTATCACGCGGAAGAACGATTCGCGAATTTTTAATTGGTGTGCTATTACTCCCAGCACTTGTAAGCTTTTTATGGTTCGCTACATTTGGCACTTCTGCAATTGAAACCCAAAATGCTGGATTTGATTTAACACAGTTTGCTACTGAAGAAGTTTTATTCGCCATCTTCAGTCAAATGCCTGGATCAATTGTTCTTTCGATAATAGCAATAGTACTTATTGCAACATTCTTTATTACGTCTGCAGATTCAGCAACATTCGTTCTTGGAATGCAAACAACTAATGGGTCATTAACACCACCAAACACGGTGAAGTTAACTTGGGGAATTGCACAATCAACCGTAGCACTAATCCTATTATATAGTGGTGGTCTACAAGCTCTCCAAAACGCATTAATCATTGCAGCGTTCCCTTTTTCATTCATTATGCTATTTATGATGATTTCTCTATACCGTTCGTTAACAAAAGAGAAAAAGGAGCTAGGACTTTACTTTAAACCTGTTCCTAAGAAAAAAGTTCAAAAAGATCATTAAGAGAGAAGCATGGGGACGGTTCCCATGCTTCTTCTTTTTTGCGTCCCCATTGGTTCTTACGCCGCCTCAACTACTCACTGTTTGAATTATTTTTAAAGTTAACCCTAGATAACGTTTAGTGTGAAGGGTTTTTCTCACTTCTTTGTGTACATTTTATAATCAAGGGAAATCTAAAATAAATAATACAAAGAAAGTAAATGTTGGTGAGGTCGAGTATTAATGATAGCAAAGAATCATTCCAGTGTAGATATTGTGATCGTTGGAGCTGGTTTGGCAGGATTAGCTGCTGCTCTAGAATGTAAAAAGAGAAATAGTTCGTTTGTAGTTCTTGAAGCCAGAAATCGTCCAGGCGGCAGAGCTCATACCATTCATATGAGTGACGGTTATAACATTGACCTTGGAGCACACTGGGTCAGTAAGAACCATACACGAGTGAGAGAACTAATTAAACAATTTAACCTTCAGTCCACACCTACATATAATTCTGGTCAAACCATTTTTGAGATTAACGGAAAGATTCGAAAAGGAGCCGGTCTCAAGCCTCTTACTACACTTGGTAAGCTAGACCTTTATATGCTAAAAACAAAATTAAAGAAGTTAATAGAAAAACTACCGAAAGGTGTACCCCTTACTACACCTTTTTCTTATGAATTAGATAAGCAGACGATCTATGAATTCATTCAAAATAATATGTTCAGCAAGGATGGCAAAGAGTTTTATACAATGGTTATTGAAGAAATATTTTGTTCAAAAACCCATGAAATATCTGTATTAGATTGGATATGGTGTATTAAATCGACTGAAGAGATTAACTATTTGTTAAAAGCAGAAAACGAGTGGATTATTGAGGGTGCGGGGGGACTTGCCGAGAGGATGGCCGACACCCTTGGTGAATCAATTTTTTATGAATCTGCAGTTGAACGAATTTCTTATCAAGAAGAGGATGCAACTATATTTACTCCAACAAAGCAATGGAAAGCAAAGAAAGTGATTGTTGCTGCCCCTCCCAACCTAACAACACGCATAAAATTTGATCCTCCACTTCCACCCATTCGAGTTCAACTAAGTGAACGATCAGGAATGCCGTCGGTAATCAAAATGATCATCATTTATGACAAACCATTTTGGCGAAAAGCCCGTCTTAACGGAAAAGTATTTTCACCATTATTATTTTCGATGGATAGCTCCCCACCGAACAAAAGCAAGGGCGTCTTAACCATTCTCATCACTGGAGAAAACGCAATAAAATTACAAGGGAAGAGTGAAATGCAAAGAAAACAAGAAATTATCAAAGCACTAGTAACATTCTTCGGACATAAAGCATCTGCCCCCTTATCCATCATTGAAAAAAATTGGGCGGAAGATGAATGGACTAGAGGAGGATATGGTACCCACTATGGAACAGGTGTACTAACTCATTATGGAGCAGGGTTATTTATACCAGTATCTAATACAATCTATTGGGCAGGAACTGAAGCAGCAACAGTATGGAGAACCTACATGGAAGGTGCAGTTCAATCTGGTCAAGATACAGCAAACGAAGTTATTGATTCTTTAGATTTTAAAAATAAGTAGTACTCTGCCTGTCCAAAGTCCCTCTCAATAACAAGCTGTTCATCCTTAAAATGAACAGCTTTACTAATTTTCGGTTACCCCTATGCGTTTTGTTTTATTAATCAATTTTTATACTTCCCATCCCTTAGTTTACTTTATATGCACAAAAGAATTTGTGTTAAAATAAATGAATGACCAAAGAGATAGAAAGCATTTTTGTTATTCTTACAATAACGCAAATTAGGGGCAACTTAGGAGTGTATAATTATGAACAAAAAAGACATAGGACAGATTCGAAAACAATTTAAAGTAGATAATGACCTCCTCAAAATTTCAGATATTTTTAATGTTTATATTATGAAGGAAACAAGCGAGATTTATCATCACCAAAGTCAACCATTTGAAATGCTTGACCAAGATCAACAAGAGTTGTTTATGGGTAATTTTAAGAAGTTACTTGCAGGACAACTGGATGAAAAGCTTTTTGAATTAAAATTTAGACGGGATGCTGAAAATAATAGTCAGCTCATTTTACACCAAGGGTTACTCAGCAGTGAAGTGGAAGATTGGAAAGAACAAATGCTGAAAATCGTAGAAAAAATGCTAGTTAACCGACAATACGAAATGGATATTGTCATTACATTTATTCGCGCAGAATATTTAAAGCCCATGAAACGTCGAAATGCAGATACTGAGGAAAGTGACCGAGATACGGTTTACTCTCATCCGTTTATTTTGTGTAGTATTAATAATACACAAGAGCCAAAAAAAGAACTGCTTTTTGATTATGTTCAAAGAGAATTCAAGTACAATTTTGTGGTTGACCCAATTATCAACCTTAACACACCAATAGCCGGTTTTTTATTTCCGTGCTTTACGGAAAATGCTGCAGATGTAAATCATGTTCTTTATTCAGCAGGCAAAGTGCATGAACCAGATCATCAATTCATTGAGGATGTATTAAACGGCGAAGAAACAATGACAGCACAAGATGATAAAATCGTTTTTGAAGAAATTATAAAAGACGTAACAGGAGACCAATTAAGTACATTAACTCTCTCCAATGTATACGAAGAAATTAACCGGATGATTGTAGAAAATGAAGAGGACGAGCCGCCAAAATTGGATACTAAGGACGTTGAACGAGTGTTAAAGATGAGCGGACTTGAAGATATTAGTGCAGAAAAGGTAGAAGCTTCGTTCCAAAAAATTATTGACGATGATAAATATGAAATAAAAGCGAACAGCGTCGTTCCAAAGTTTACCTCAAAATCAATTAAAATCAGTACAAAAATAGCTAACATTTCGATTAGCCCACAAGATTTAAGATATGTAAAACAAGTCCATCTTGATGGGAAACGGTACCTGATGATTGAAGTAGAAGAAGATACTGTTATTGAAGGGTTTACGATGATTCCAGAAGCGTTTGGTGGGAACTAGAGCACTATACAAGGTTCTTTTCTGAATGTAAGAAGGGTTCTGAGATTATACTCACTCCAAGAGTGATATTTTAGAGCCCCTTTTTCTGAAATCATTTGAAACTGTTAATCTCTATAATCATTACTTATTTTCCCCTGTCCCCCTACCCAAAAGCCAACCATACATGTCCATAATTGTCTCTTGGAATTTTTAATTAATAGGAGCATTTTTTCATATAAAATTAATATAATTATGGTTATCTTTGATTAATATCAGATATGATTAAGTAAAGATAAATAAACTACATCAATTTTTAAATAAAGATGCCTTATGAAGGAGGTCTTCGTGGATTGAAGACACTTACAGTTGAAAATTTAGTTCAAAGATTTTCATTGAACGTCTTGTGTGGAGAGAATCAGCTACAACAACATATTACACAACCTAGATCACATCGACCCGGGTTAGAATTTGTTGGTCACTTTGATTTCTTTCCGACCGAACGAGTTCAAATACTTGGCAGAAAAGAAATTACATATTTGCATAAATTGACTCTAGAGGAACGTCAATTTCGAATCAGCAATATCGTTAAATACCATCCACCTTGTTTTATTGTTACTGCAGGACAAGAAGGACTAACTTATTTAACTCAATATTGTATCGAAGAAGGCATTCCTCTGCTATGTACAGACAAACCTCAATCAACATCAGAATTTATCAATAAGCTCGATGAATTTATGGTAAAAAAGCTCGCTCCAGAGATTGCCATTCACGGAGTTTGTTTGAATGTCTATGGAATGGGTATTTTAATTCGAGGAAAATCCGGCGTTGGTAAAAGCGAAACTGCACACACTTTGATAGGACGCGGTCATAGGCTTGTGGCTGATGATATCGTTGTGTTAAAAAAGCTTAGTGCACGAACCATACTCGGTACTCATGACGAGAAAACGAAGGAGTTTCTTTCACTGCGAAGTATCGGCCTTTTAAATGTCGTCCGATTATATGGTAGAAAAGCGTTTCAAGATGAAACCAGAATTGCTCTCGATATTGAATTAACAAAATGGCAGAAAGATACTCTAAATAATGAATTAGAGCATGAATCCAAATTCACTGAATATATGGGAGTACAAATTCCCCATGTTGAGATTCAACTTCAACCAGGTCGTGATGTGGCTGGTTTAATTGAGGCAGCCGCCAACAATTGGCTCCTTAAACAGCAAGGCTACAGTGCGGCAGAAGAGTTCATGAAACGTCTTGAGTCTGAATTTTAGCATAAGGCTGTTTTCGAAAACTATTGCTTTTGAAAAGTTTTCATGTTTATTGTTGTACCGATTGATGTGCGGGTGGGTGTTGATGCCTGAGAGGCAGATAAATGAAGCAAACATCTTTCCTCTCCTTAATTGATAACCACTGATAATTTGAATAAGCGGAGTTTTTCCCGTTAACACGCTGAATAGAGCTAGTTCGGAGAATATAAGGGGAGTTTTTCCCGTTAAGGCCAAGCAACATGGTCCATATTCATGTATTTTGATTAAATAAGTGGATTCTTTCCCTCTATTTAATCCATTTTTTGTACTTTTTCCTCATTAAGAGAAAAATCTCCCCTTATTTTTGTATCTTATTACCTATCGATTCTTTAAGACTTAAAAATCGCTGAACAGCGCTTATTTTGTAATACAAAAAATGCTTGGAGCATATTTCTCCAAACATTTTCATTCATCATAGCGCTAAATAATCGTTTAGCATTGAAGTCTACCCTGAAAAAAGAAATGCTGAAGGCGCTCGTTCATCGGCGACAGGCATAAGACGAGCCGGCTAGAAGGTTGCTTTTTAACCTTCTAGGGTGGATTGACTTAGACCTGAGAGTCGATAGCGCCTGAAGCTAGACACTAAGCTAAGTATAATTTTTCATACTCCATGGTGCTAATTTTAATTAGCATGGATGTCTACCCAAAATAAAGCTAAGCCTTACGTGTACTAATTAGAACTATTAATTACCCTCGTACTTATCCTTCAAGAAAGCCATACTACCATCAATATATGGCTCCTGTGTATCTTCCATTAAGATATTGATATGAGGCTTCTTCTCTTTTAATAGCTTCATCACTAGATCATAGTTTAAGAGCCCTGTTCCAACTGGCGCAAATTTCAACTGACCTTCTGCAATAATGAAGTCCTTTGCATGTAGAACTGCCAGTCTATCCCCCAATAAGTCAAAAGCTTCTTGTATGATTTCATCCTGGTTTTTGTAGGTTTCGCCAGTTAATAAATTCACAGGATCAAGTATCACCTGAAGATTATTAGAGTTAATACTATCTAACAGTCGTTTCATAAGTTTTGATGTATAAACCGGATGATTTACTCCCGCCTCTACTCCAACAATAACCCCAAACTTTTCTGCTTCGGTAACAAGCTCACGAACACTTTCGACTACTTCTAAAAAAGGCTCTTCCTTAAAGTTGTCTTCTGTATAAAAGATTTCCGCATTCACATTACCGGTTTCAGTACCAACAATGCTACAACCAAAATCTCTAGCATATCTTATATGCTCCTTAAATCGTTCGATTCCCTTTCTTCTTTCATCTTTGTCAGGGTGAATCATATTAAAATAGCAACCTAACACGGCTATTTGGATATGATTATTACGAAAAGCACTACCTATATGGTGTGCCATCCCTGGACTTAAGCTACCGTTTGCAGTATTAAAATCAAATGATCTCGCAAGTGCTAATTGTACCCCTTTAAGTCCTTTATTTGCTATTACTTCTACAAGCTCCTCTAATGGAAGCTTCTCAATATCATGTGCTCTAATTCCAATATTCATCTTCTCGCCATCCTTTTACTGTTCTTTTTCAGGCCCTATTTTAGGTTTAAGGGCACTTTCCCAAAGGAGTTCCATTCCCTTCGATCCACTCGCTTTCCGCGGGGCGGTTCGTAAGCCTCCTCGAAGCGAGTTTCTGCGGGGTCTTACGCTGACCGCATATCTCGCAGGAGTCAAGTGGCTCTTCGCTCATTCCATATAAGTTTTTACTATTACCACCATGATGCAAATAGCCGCAGCACTGTCCAAGGTGATACGGCTTTTTTCACTTACATAAGTTTATTTAACTATAATTATCTAGCTAGCCAACCACCATCGATCGCTAAGATATGACCATTTATATAGTCTGAAGCTTTACTTGATAAAAACACAACGGTTCCCATTAAATCAGCTGGATCTGCCCATCGAGCTGCAGGAATTCGTGATAAAATTTCTGCATTACGTTTCTCATCGGCACGGATAGGAGCTGTATTTGCAGTTGCAACATAACCTGGTGCGATTGCATTAATTTGAACATTATACTCAGCTAATTCATTAGCAAACGCTTTCGTAATTCCAGCAACAGCATGCTTACTAGCAGTATACGGCGGCACAAACTTCCCACCTTGGAAAGAAAGCATTGACGCAATATTGATGATTTTCCCGCTTTTTTGCTCAACCATTATTTTTGCCACTTCTTGACTTAAAAAGTAAACAGAGTTTAAGTTAATCGCCATTACTGCATCCCAATCTTCTTGTTTATACTCAAGTAATGGATTACGACGGATTGTACCAGCATTGTTTACTAAAATATCAATTTTTCCATATGCTTGAACACAAGTAGATACCACATCTTTTATTGCTTCTTTCTTCGTTAAGTCAGCTTGAAAAAACTCAATTCTACGTCCTTCTTTTTCAACTAACTGTCTAGTTTCATCCCAATCCTTATCATAAGTTACTACGAAAAGGTCAGCTCCAGCTTTTGCAAGTGCTACTACATACCCTTGACCTAATCCAGTATTACCACCAGTAACGATTGCAGTTTTACCAGCTAAATTGAAGAAATCTAGTGAAAAATCTTGTAATTGATTTGTCATTTTTATTTTCCTCCATTATTTATATAACTTATTAACGCAGCTCTTCCATTTTGACCATATCCATATCTGTGTAAGTAATGTTTTCTCCGCACATTCCCCAGATGAATGTGTAGTTACTTGTAGCAGTACCCGTATGGATTGACCAACTTGGTGAAATAGCTGCTTGTTCATTTTTCATGACTAGATGTCTCGTTTCATCAGGTTTTCCCATAAAATGAAATACCCTTGTGTCTGGATCCATGTTGAAATATAGATATACTTCCATTCGTCGTTCATGAGTATGACAAGGCATTGTATTCCAGACACTCCCTGGAGAAAGCATTGTTAATCCCATTTGAAGCTGACAGCTTTCACATACATTTGGATGGATATATTGATAGATTTTTCGATCATTCAATGTATCTGATGATCCTGCCTCAAGTGGAACAATCTTATTTATATCAATTTTTACCGTTGGATAAGTGTGGTGAGCAGGTGTTGAATTAATATAAAACTTTGCAGGAGCACTTGCATCCTTAGAACGGAATAATACTTCCTTCGTGCCTCTACTTACATATAACCCATCACGCAGCTGCATGCTATATTCAACACCATCTAGAATAACAACTCCATCGCCACCAATGTTGATAATTCCCATTTCTCGACGTTCTAAGAAATAGTCAACACCTAGCTCTTTATCAAGCTTAATCGTTAACTCTTCTTCTGCTGGTGTCACTCCACCAAAGATCATGCGGTCGTTATGTGTATAAGTTAAATGAACCTGACCTGATTCAAACAGCTTTTCTACTAAAAAGTGCTCCCTTAATTCATCAGTCGTATATTTTTTCACATCACCTGGATAAGTAGCATAACGCGTATCTAACATATCTATCATTCTCCTTCTCTATTCATTTTTTTGTAATCGTTACCTGACGATTTCACCAGCACTAGTTCCTGCAAACTTTAAAACTTCCTCCGCTGAAAATGCATTTGCATCACCATGAACAGTATGTTTCAGAGCTGAGGCTGCTGTAGCAAAGGAAATCAGTTGACCCGGAGGTAATTGTTCAACGATTCCATACAGCACACCTGATGCAAATGCATCTCCACCACCAACTCGATCAACGATTTGACTAATATGATGCTCTTTTGATTGATATAGTGTACCTCCCGTATAGTGATTGCCTTGTAATTTGTTATCTGAAGCGGAAAGTACAGTTCTAAATGTAGAACTCATGAATTGAATATTCGGATATCGCTTTTGAATTTCGTGATAGTAGTATGTTAGTTTTTCAGTTTTCGAAAGCACATCGTCAGCTTGTTGAATACCAAGTAAATAAATAGCATCCAAATCCCCGCAGAAACAAATATCCGTATACGGTAGCAATGGCTTAATAGCTAGTGAGGCTTCTTCTTGGCTCCACAAGCTTGCTCGATAGTTAAAATCAAAGCTAGTCTTTACACCTAACTCTTTTGCTTTCTTCATTGCTAGTAGTGCTAATTCCCTTAAATTAGGTGATAAAGCTAGTGTAATTCCCGACATATGAAAAACTTCAGCTTCACTTAAAATAGCCTCCAAATCCAATTCCTCAACCGTTAAATGGGAGAAGCTTGAAAATTTTCGATCATAAGTAACCGCTGCACTTCTTTCGCCAATTCCAGTTTCTAAATAGTAGGTACCTAACCGTTCTCCGCCTTTTACTAAGTAATCAATATGTACTCCATTTGAAAGCAGATGACGTTCCACCGCCTTACCTAGAGCGTTATTTGGAACCTTACTAACAAAATAGACATCAAACCCAAATTGAGAAAGTGAAACACCTACATTGGCTTCTGCACCACCATAATGCATAGATAGTTGATCTGCCTGAGATAATCTTTCACCAACATGGGTAGATAAGCGCAGCATTATTTCTCCAAGAGTCACAATCTTTTTCATGTTTTTAGGCCTCTCTTGCTTCTTTTACTTTTGCTGTATATTGTCTTGCATATTCTGTGATTTGATCATAATCACCTGTTTTTGCTGGAGCAACCAAGTTACCACCAACTCCTACTGCTACACATCCATTTTTAATCCATTGTCCAACATTATCTAAACTAACTCCACCAGTCGGCATAATGTTTACTTGAGGCAGAGGGGCCTTAACAGACTTAACAAAGTCAGGACCAAATGCGTTTCCTGGAAACATTTTTATGATGTCAACACCGTGTTCTAATGCTTGTTTCATTTCAGTTATTGTCATGCAACCAGGCATGTAAGGGATTTGATATAGATTACAAAGTCTAGCTGTTTCTGCGTCAAAGCATGGACTTACGATAAACTGCGCTCCTGCCAAGATGGCAATACGTGCTGTAGTTGAGTCAAGTACTGTACCCGCACCAATAACTACTTCCGGGTTCCCATCATAATGAGAAGCTAGTTCTTTAATAACTGCATCAGCATCTTGAATCGTAAATGTGATTTCAATGCCTAAGATGCCACCTTTCACACATGCATCAGAAATATTAATTGCTTCTTCTTGAGTATCTGCTCTTACAACCGCAACTACCCCACATGCTGATATTTGAGATAAAACCTTCAATTTGTTCATATGGTCCTCCAGGAACAATTTTTATTTCCTATTTGGAAATTTGATTTATTATTTGGAAACTATAAATTTATTATATATAATATTCTATAAGATTTCAATTATTCAAAAACAAAAAATCTTTATTTATAGTTATTTTTATTTTGTTTTTCACTAAATGTTCTTTTATTTATTTTTGAAACACCTTTAATGCATTTTGGAGGTTGATATTTAGTCCATTGCGATTATAATTACCTTTTGTATACTTTTCGATATACTACTCATTATGGATAACATATAGGTAATCGAACATCACTATCAAATGAAAAAGAACTTTTATTTATAAAATAGGAAGGATTCTTACATGACTACTACAAAACAACCATATGGAACTGTGCTGCTTAAGGCCAAGCTAATTTTAGATTTTTTATCTAATTCTGATGAACCTCAGAGTTTAAATACGATTGCTAAAAATACTGAATTAACAAATTCTACTGCGTTGAAAATCCTAGATACGTTGTTACTTATAGGGTATGTTCATAAAGACAGTGACTCAAAAAAGTTTTCCCTTGGTCAGGCTCTCATCAAGTATGCAAATAAAGCAATTAATCAACTAGACATAAAGGACATTGCAAAACCTCACCTGGAGGAACTAAACAGAACTACTACAGAAACTGTCCACTTAGGGATATTGGAGAATAAAAATATTGTCTATGTCACGAAACTAGAAAGTAAAAATCCAATTAGCTTGTATTCCCAAGTAGGAAAAATCATTCCCCTTTATTGCTCTGCTATGGGGAAAGCAATTTTAGCTGAAAAGCCAGATTTAGAAATTGAACAATATCTGGATCAAACTAAGCTTGTACAGCATACAGCTACTACATTAACTACTAAAGATGCGGTTTGTAAGGAAATAAATAAAATTCGCCAGCTTGGCTATGCTTTTGATAACTCTGAGCACGAAGATGATGTATTCTGTGTAGGAGCTTCACTTTCATTAAATGATAAAAACTATGGGGCAATAAGTGTAAGTGTTCCGAGGTATCGATTAACCGATGAATTTCAACAGGAAATAATTGAAGCAGTACAAAAATGCAAATCAGGTATACTAACGGATTTACAGTAGCTAAAAAACAACACCAGCGCAAATTGGCTGGTGTTGTTTTTTCCTAAGTTGTAAGCTTAGTGAGAACCTTAATTTTTGAATTAAAGAGGACGCCAAATAATTGGTGCCCTCCTAGTTGAAAGTTCTTCGATATTGAAGCAAATTAAATATAAGCATGTAAAAATTCAGATAAACTAAGTACCGCTAGTGATTGACCATAAGGCATGGTTGTTATTTTAATTTCTTTATAGAAATCTAGTGTGTCACCCATTCCAGTTCCAACAGAAACCTTTTGAACAGCACCATCTTCACCAATTTCATCAACGAGACCATGAATTGCTTTGTAAGCGACTTCTTTGTAATCTTGACTGATATAACGCTTATGTACGGATTTTAAGATCCCATAAGCAAATCCAGCTGTTGCTGACGCTTCCAGATAAGAAGTTTTATCATTGATTAATGTATGCCATAATCCACTTTCATGTTGGTATGTAGCTAATGATTCTACTTGTCTATTTAGAGTGTCGATAAGGAATTCTCTGAAAAAATCTCCCTTTTTCAAGTCAAGAATTTCAATGATTTCTGGAATAGCAATTGTAATCCAACAATTCCCTCGAGCCCATAATGCTTCTGCATAATTATGATTTTCTTCAAATGTCCATCCATGGAACCATAAGCCAGTTTTCCGGTCTGATAGATATTTAATGTGGATTAAAAATTGCTTCTTAGCTTCTTCAATATATTCAGGCTTATTGAAGAGAACTCCGATTTTAGCTAGTGGCAATACAGTCATCATAAGGGTGTCATCCCATAGTTGATTTTTATTCTCAGGCCCATATGTCATATGCTGTAATCCGTCTTCCTTTGTACGAGGCATATCATACATAACCCACTCTGCCCAGTCTTCTAAATAAGGAATAAATGTCTTATCTTGTGTATCTTCATATAAATAAGCAAGTGTTAAAAACGGCGCCATTGTATTTACATTTTTAGGTGGAACACCTTCTTCAAATCTAGCTTTAAACCAATCTGTAATAATGGTTAAAGCTTTTTGATCATTTGTAAGTCTCCAATACTTATAGATCCCGTAAAGTCCAACACCTTGTGGCCAATTCCAAACATTCCAGCTTTTATCATCTACCACCAAGCCATCAAAGTTTAATAGAAACTCTCCAGTGTTATCTTTAATTTGCGAAAGGTTATCCATCAGCAAATTAATGTAATTTACTACCTCTGTTCTTTCGATAAATGTCTTATTCTGAATCATAATTCACCCTCCAATTACTGATACCGTTTTCATTCATGTGTTGTTTTGATACTTTTTTGCCCTTAAAGCTAATTCAAGCACTTTCCTTTGGTAAGTATTCATAACTATTACATTAATTGTAAGCCTTGCAACCTACTTAGGTCAACACAATTAAAGGATAAATTGCTAATATTTCATTAAAAACAAACATTTTAACACTTGTTTATTTTTGTTTTATTTTTTATTTTGATTGTTTATAAAAAAAGATAGCTAGATATGGCCCTAGCTATCTTTTATCTATTATTCTTTTAAATCTTCAATTGAGTCAATATCCATGTATGCCGGTACGACTAATCCTAGCTTCGTTCCAGTAAGGTTTGCACCTAGATCTTCAAACTTACCATCGTATTCAGCATAGTAATCAGCGTGTGTTGTTGGCAACCACGCACCTACCAGTGCATCACCACTACCGTCTGCTACACCCGCCCACATTGGACCTGCATCAACTTGAATTAATTCAACTTCATAACCAACACTTTCAAGTGCATTTTCTACAACATGAGAGCTTGCGATTACATCATCCCATGCTACATAAAGTAGCTTTAGCTCTTCACCGTCAACCTCGTTCACACCTTCAGTCCAAGCGCTAACTAAATCTGCGTTTTCGCTAACCCATTGCGCTGCTGCATCAGCTGGGTCCTGACCTTCTTGAATTAAATTCATCACTGTCTCGATATGTTCTGGCTCCCAGTTAAACTGATCAAGAAGCTTATACGCATCAGGATGATCATCATTTAGTCCTAGACGAACAATTGTGTTAACATCTTCAGCTCCACCATAAATCCCTTTAGGATCTTCTAAATATTTCAAGTCATAACTTGCAAACTTCCAGTGTGGACTCCAACCTGTAACGATAATTGGTTCCTCTTTGTCATAAGCTTTTTTCAAAGCAGCTGCCATTGCAGCACTTGATCCTTCAACTACTTCCCAATCATCTAATCCGTACTCAGGTAAAATTTCATCAATCGTTAATTTCATTAAACCTGCACCAGGGTCGATTCCGACAATTTTGTAATCAAGCTGTTCACCTACAGAATCAGATGAACTCCCTGATTGTTCTGCTCCACATGCTGCTAATCCAAAAGTCAGTGCTACTGCTGATGTAATTCCTACTAATTTTTTTAACATTAAGCTGTTCCCCCTTGTTTTTTCTTCCCAATATTTTGTGTGATGCGGTCTAGTAAAATAGCTATAACAACTATTGCTAAACCTGCTTCAAACCCAACACCTGTTTTAATTTGCGTCACGGCACGATAAACCTCTGTACCTAGTCCAGGAGCCCCAACCATCGATGCGATTACTACCATTGATAAAGCGAGCATGATACTTTGATTAATTCCTGCCATAATTGTTGGCATCGCTAGTGGCAGTTGCACCTTTAAAAGCTTTTGCTTGGTTGTAGAGCCAAATGCTTCTGTTGCCTCAATTAAATCAGCTGGTACCTGCTTAATTCCAAGTACAGTTAAACGAATCGTTGGTGGCATCGCAAAAATAACGGATGCAATAACCCCTGGTACCACACCAATACTAAAGAAAAAGATGGCTGGCAGTAAGTAAACGAAAGCTGGCATGGTTTGCATCAAATCAAGTATAGGTGTAACCACCTGTCTTACTTTTTCACTTTGTGATGCCCAAATTCCAACTGGTATTCCAACCACAATCGAAATCAATACCGCGGTTAATACGAGTGCTAGCGTTTCTAGCATATCGCCCCAATAACCTAAATTATCGATAAGTAATAAACCTAATAATCCAAATAATGCTATTCTCCAATTACAAACCTTCCATGCTAGTAAACTCACAAGGATAATAAGAACAATAGAAGGTATGAAACCTAATCCATCGACAATTCCTTCAACAAAAAACTCAACACCAGTTGATATGCCATCAAACATCCCACCAAAGGTAGCAGTCATCCAATCAACTAACACATCAATCCAATTTGCTATAGGAAGCTTCGGTAAAATTCCTTCCATCTTACATCACCTCCTTAGCGATTGCTACTTCGGGTTGAACAATTTCATTTATATATTGCTCGTTACCCGTAAGCGCACCGATTACAGCACCTTTAATGAGGATCCCTTTTAATCGATTTTTTTCATCTGTCACCGCAACAGGAATATTTGATGACGACACTTTTTCAAATAAATCAATTAATAACGTTTCTGTTCCAACTACATTTATATCCTTCTCTAAGAATTCACTTAATGAACGATTTTCATCCGCTGCTTTTGAAGCATCTTTTGCCGTAATTGCACCGAGCAGAGTCTGTTGCTTATCTACCACATAGATAGATGAGATTCCTAGACCCTTCATTAGTTGGAGTGCGACACGTGGACCTTTATCCACTTGAACGGTCTCAGCACGTTTTAACACATGCCCAGCAGTCAGAACCTTCGATAGATCTACATCCTCTACGAATCTCTGAACATATTCATTTGAAGGATTCATTAATATTTCTTCAGGTGTTCCGATTTGTACGATGTTGCCATCCTTCATAAGCGCAATTCTGTCACCAATACGAAGGGCTTCATCTAAATCATGGGTAATAAACACAATCGTTTTTTCCATCGTCGATTGTAATTCTAGCAACTCATCCTGCATATCTTTTCGTATCAACGGATCCAATGCGCTAAAAGCTTCGTCCATTAAAAGAACATCAGGATCATTTGCCAGCGCTCTAGCTAATCCCACACGTTGCTGCATTCCACCACTTAGCTGACTAGGGTATTGATTTTCGTAACCCTTAAGTCCTACTAGTTCTAATGCCTCTAATGCTTTTTTATTTCTCTCGACCTTTTCAACATCCTGAATCTCTAACCCATATTCAGTGTTCTCAAGCACTGTTCTATGTGGAAACAATGCGAACTTCTGAAAGACCATACTTATTTTCTTTCTTCTAACTTCCCTTAATTCTTCCTTATTCATCTTCACTACATCTTTACCATCTATTTGGACTTGACCGATTGTTGGTTCAATCAGACGATTAAGTAAGCGAACTAAGGTAGATTTACCACTTCCAGATAAACCCATAATGACGAATATCTCGCCAGACTTCACTTCAAAGGATGCTCGATTAACCCCAACTGTTGAGCCTGTTTCCTTTAAAATTTGATCCTTTGATTTTCCTTCTTTTAATAACTGTAATGCCTTCTTTGAAGATTTCCCAAAAATCTTGGTTACGTCACTAACCTTTATTTTTATATGGTTTTCTTCCATTGTTTCACCTCATTTAATTTGTCGCCTTGGACTGTCTTAATTATAGACCAATCACTTCTTTTAGTTCAAACGGTATATTCCATGATATTTGTCTATATAGTACGTACAGAAATAACTGTACACACTCAATGGTAAAAATACTTAATAATACTCATATTTCCTATATATCCCACCCTATATGAGCACTTTACATTTCTTCCATAAATATGTAGTCTAGAAGCTAACTACTAATATCAAATATATAGGATGTGATATAGTTGCAAGAAAATGAACAATTAGATAGAACAAGGACGATGGTTATAGATGCAATTGCTCAAAATATGAATCTTTATGGAATTCCCCCCTCCGCTGGACGTTTATACGGCCTCCTTTTTTATTCAGATAAACCGCTTACACTTGACGAAATGAAAGACGAGCTCGGGATGAGTAAAACAAGTATGAGTACTTCGGTAAGAAGCTTACTCGATTTAAATATGGTTGAAAAGGTTTGGGTAAAGGGTGAAAGGAAGGATCTATATACAATCAAGGAAGACTGGTATCAGTGCTTTTTTGATTACTTCACCATTAAATGGAGAACAGCCATTACGATGAATAGCGGTGCGATGGAAAAATCGATTGCTAAATTAGAGGAAATTATTAATACCCCAAACACATCTGAAGAAATCCGTAAGCAAGCCCAAATAGATATCAAAAAGCTAGAAGAAAGACTTGATTATTACGATTGGCAGAACAGACTCATTGATAGCTTTGAGACAAAGGAAATATTAAACTTTATTCCAATTAATAAGAAGGAAGAATAGAAAGAGGTCAGAACAAAACTGTTCTGACCTCTTTGCTATACCTTATAAAAAAGGCCTATATACTACAAGAAATTTACTGATTCAAGTCGATTTATATACTTGTCATGTCCCATCTTTAATTGCTTAAATTCATTTAATTTAGTCGAATAACTTAAGAATTTCTCTTTATTATTACGGTCAAGAGCTTCATTGATTTGGTATTGTATATGGTTTATCTTTAATTCGATATCTAAAATAGATAAAATTTGTTCTTCCCTGTAGTATTGATTTAAATCTTCTACTGCTATATAAAAGGTCCACTGCTCATTAATCACGATTAAAAAATACCATTCTTGATATATTGTATATTTTCTATCATTAGTCACTTCAATGACATCACCTGTTTTGAAAGTTAGGTATTCTATATGCTCTTCACCTGGACAAAAACAGTCAATTTGATGTGTAAAAGTATTTACGACAATATAACGCTGGTTAATTTTCTGTCATCCTTTCTACTTCATACATAGTGCTACATAATCTTACTTTCATTTTCTAAAAGCGCTCATCACCACCAATGGCAAGAGCGAACTAGTATTTTTAGTAAGGTCTTAAATTACTTACCCTTAGCATCGTCTTCTTGCATATATCTTTGCAACTCTAAACGCTCCTCGGGAGTTAGTTCATTTCTTGGTTTCGTCAATAACTTGCGAATACGTCTTGAATCCTTTTCAATTACTTTACGTAGAATCATCGTTTTTCCATCCTTTATTAAATTTCTATTCTCCATTCCTCTTCGTTACAGCCTACTATTTCGCTATCACAGCAAGGACAATTCAATTGATGTAATTTAGTGCTGGCAACGAGTACTTCCATATACCCACACCACATACAACATATATGTATATAGAAGCACATCATTCTTCCCCCTACTATTAAACTTAAAACCTAGAGTTACAGAGCTTTTCTTACTAGCCAAACTATGAAACGATACTCAAAGGTTTGATTTTAATTAAGCTCGTTTTCTCTATATCCTTTTGTGAATTCCATTGATTCATATAATCCCGCTACTATATAGTCTTCTCTGTCATTATAAATTCTCCACCCATGACCTTTAATATAGTTACAAGGAACAATTTCCTTCTTCTTTATACAAACTTTAGAAATGGTACTAAATCCATGAGATTTTGTGTAGTAGTGGCGTAAATAATCCCTTCACTTTCGTTCAAGTCTAAGAAGCTTTGGTTTACATACCCAAAGCACTGCTCCCACGACGCTTCCATAATTGACTGAGACATGTTGCAGACTTCTATTCTCCCTACATCACTCCGACACGATCCAGTTGCCACCACCAATTGATTATTTATCGTAATCATGGACGATATCATTTGTTTTGGTACCTTCTTTATAAGTATTGTGCTCTTATCATGTAAATCAAAGCACCAAACTCCTCCATAGATTGGATGAATTTTAGTGCCAATAAATAACTGATTTTTATATAAACATAAAGAACGAATAGAAGGAGCATTTGAAAATTGAAACGGATAGTAAGGTGTCCATGATTTTCCTGAATTCGTTGAAATATATAAGACCTTCTCACCATGTGTGATCACTAGACCTCTTGAATTAGTTGTTATACTCCAAATAGATGCTTTTGTAGGAAACCTTCTTACAGCCCAACTTTCTCCATCATCATCACTGAAAATAAATAAACCATCATCACCAACACCGAAAATATGATGATTACTACATTTTAAATCGCGAATTGTTCTTTCTGTTGCAAGTAAACTACGACCCTGCTTAGACTTCGTGACTGCTGTTGCGCTCATTAGTTTCTTCACTATTTTCTACTCTCCTATTTGACTAGCAAAGTTTACAGCAAAATCTACACACTCATCTATCTCTTCTTGCGTGTCTGGTGTTAACTCTACCTTAAGCCCTTCCTGAATAAGCTCTGCATTACATTCCTTTAGTCGTTCTTCAAACAAATCGACCACAGCACAAAATTTGGGGTATGCATGGTCACCAGATCCAAACACAGCTGCTTTTTTACCTGTTAAATCAATCGACAAAAGATCCTCATAGAAATCTTCCGTCTCGTATGGCAAATCTCCATCTCCCCATGTATAGGAACCAATTAATATACCATCATACTGAAGAAGATCATTTACATCCATATGCTCAATTTCCGCTAAATCAATTTCATGTTCAAAAGGCTCAATACTTACCTTCAATAAATCTGCAATCTCCTCTGTATTTCCGGACATGCTTGCAAATGCGATTACAATTTTAGCCATAAGAACCCTCCAATAATAATGATAATCATTCTCATTATAAATATAACAATAATGATAATCATTTTCAATTGGTTTTTTTTTATTTAATAATTTTATATATAACTAGCATAATAAATGAGATTTTCGTTAAGTTTATTTTCACAATTTCATGAACAATATATTAGTTAATAATCCACCGGTAAACTTGATCAATATTTTATGTTATGTTCTTCTTCATGTTATTTTGAAACTTCTTTTTTACTTCTAATCAGTAAATAAAAAGACTACCTCCTTATATAACTAGGAGGTAGTCTATATTTTAAAGCCTGCTTGGATAATGCTTATAGTAACTAATAGTTGGCATCTTAAAACCAGTTGATAGGTTGTGGTTTAAGGTTTTGGAAAATATGCTTTGTTTCAGTATATTCTTCTATACCGAGTCTTCCTAGCTCACGCCCAATACCAGACTGCTTAAATCCACCCCATGGTGCATGTGGAAAGTAAAGGTTGAAGTCATTAATCCAAACCGTACCCATGCGCATCTTTGCTACACAACGTTCAGCTTTTACAATATCGTTTGTCCAAACAGCTCCAGCAAGTCCGTAAATCGAGTCGTTAGCAAGCTCGACTGCTTCCTCTTCTTTACGGAATTTCTCAACTGTCATAACAGGCCCAAAAGCTTCCTCTTGTACAATCTTCATGTCTGTTGTGCAATTTGTAAAAATAGTAGGTAGATAGAAAAAGCCTTTTTGTAGTTCTGGATCTTCCGGACGGCTACCACCAACTGCTAGTGTAGCACCTTCTTTAATACCTGTTTCTACATATTTTTCTACTTTCGCAAGGTGTTCCGCTGAAATAAGAGGTCCCATTTGGGTTTTTTCGTCAAACCCGCTTCCTAGCTTAAATTTCTTCACTCGCTCAACAAGTGCGTTAACAAACTCATCGTGAATACTCTCTTCTACAATCAGTCTTGTACCTGCTGAACATATTTGTCCTGCGTGGAAGAATACTCCGTTTAATGCTTGGTCAACAGCAGTCTCAAAATCAGCATCAGCAAAGATGATGTTAGGGTTTTTTCCACCAAGTTCAAGTGCAAGCTTCTTCACATTAGAGCTTGCCGCTTGCATAATTTTCTTCCCAGTAAAAAGTCCACCTGTAAAGGAAATAAGATCGACATCCATGTTACTTGATAACTCTGAACCAACTGTATTGCCAGCACCAAGTACTAAGTTAGCCACACCAGCAGGCACTCCTGCCTCTTCCATAAGTTCAAACACTTTAATCGTAGTAAGAGGTGTAATTTCACTTGGCTTCATAATTAGTGTGTTACCTGTTGCTAAAGCTGGAGCCAATTTCCAAGATGCTTGTAGTAGTGGATAATTCCATGGAGTTATTTGACCGCAAACTCCAACGGGTTCGCGAACTACCCTACTGATAGAGTTAGCTACTGGAGAATCAATCAGTTCTCCACCATCTTTATCTGCAAGTTCCGCATAATAGCGAAATACACCAGCGATATCATCCATGTCTCCACGGCTTTCCTCTATGGTTTTACCCGTATCTAAGGATTCCAATCTAGCAAGTTCTTCTTTATCTCTTTCAATTAACTCAGCAATTTTCCAAACGATCGTCCCTCGCTCGCTTGCTGGAGTAGAAGACCATTCTCCTTTATCAAATGCTGCTCTTGCTGCAGCGATTGCTACTTTTGCGTCTGATTCATCACCTTCTGGAACAGTAGCAATAACTTCCTGGTTAAACGGATTAATGATATCACGCGTATTACCTGCAATCGATCCAACCCATTTACCATTTATGTATTGTTGTTGTTTTAGACTCAAATCTACCAGCTCCAATTTTATATAAATTAAGTTTGTTAAAAATTTATTTAATATTTTTAACATGTTAACATGTCTTTTGAAAGCTGTCAAAGATATGCTTTAACATATGTGGTTGGAAATAATTAAATTAGTTAGAATGGTTGTTATTACTAAGCTTTTAGCCATTTATAACCTGATGAATCTATGTTTTCCATTTGACATTTAATCTGAACACGTTATCATTAAGTTTGTAAAGAAGATTAAAAAAACATTTAACACGCTTTACTTTAAATTGAAGGAGCGACTTTATGAGTGAAACGACTGAAAAATCAAGAATTAAAATAGAAGAAGCCAAAGACAAGGTCATTGGAGCGATTGCAGAGACAATGGACTTATATGGTGTAACACCAGCTGCAGCAAACTTATATGCAACGATGTATTTTAAAGATCAGATGACTCTTGATGAAATGCGTACGGAGCTAGGAATGAGCAAACCAAGTATGAGCACTAGTGTCCGTAGACTCCAAGAAATAGAAATGGTAAAAAAAACATTTACACGTGGTACTAGAAAACACACCTATGTTGCAGAGAAAAACTTCTTCCGTTCATTTATGGTGTTTTATTGCCAGATGTGGGAACGCGAAGTTAAAACAAACATGGAAGCAATTGAAGAAGCACAAGAGGATTTAATCGATGTTATAAAGGATTCTACCAGCACACCAGAAATAGTTGCAGAGGCAAAAAAAACCTATGATCAACTAGAAGAATCTAAAACATACTATCACTGGTTGGAAGATTTAGTTGCAAGTATAAGAAGTGGCAAAATATTTGACTTTTTACCTAAAGATTAATTTTAAAAAATGATCAGGTGGTCTCAAGAAAGATAGACTGCCTGAAATAATGAATATTACATCTATCTCTGCTAAATGTGAGATAGATTAGTTTCACGACATTTGTTAAAAATATTCTTAACGAAATTAATGTTTGGAATATTTAAAATAAACCACATATAATTAAAGGGGAGATTTTCTAGATGAAAAACTGGAAGAAAAAACTTAGTTTTATCTTAGTGCTACTATTGATAGCTGTTTTAACAGCATGTGGAAGCACTAATGAGGAAACAAACGGTGAAGAATCAGGGGTAAGTAATAAAGAATTATCAATCGGACAAATTAATTGGGCTGAAAATATTGCAGTAACAAACATGTGGAAAGCCATTTTAGAAGAAAAAGGGTATAACGTGAAGTTAACTGTATTGGACATGGGGGTTACAATTAAGGCTTTAGAGAGTGGCGAGCTAGATGCTAGTTTAGAAATATGGTTACCTGTCCAAGATGCACATTATCTAAAAGAATATCAAGATACTGTTAATTTCTCAGAATCTACTTGGTTTGATCATGCAAAAGTAGGGCTAGTCGTTCCAACTTACTTGGAAGAAGTTAATAGTGTAGATGATTTAAATGAACATAAAGAACTGTTTAACGGAGAAATTATTGGATTTGATCCTGGGGCAGGTACGATGGAAGTTACTGAACAATTAATTAAAGATTATAACCTTGAGTTTGAACTCCTGCCAAGCTCTGAACCTGCGATGATCGCTAAAATTGGCGAGGCAATAGGAGATGAAGAGCCAATCGTGGCACCACTTTGGAGCCCACATTCGGTATTCTCAAAATATGACTTAAAATTCCTTGATGATCCACAAAACACATTTGGTGGTGTAGAAAAAATCCACCATGCTACAAGACAGGGATTTGAAGAGGATTATCCAAAGGTGAGCGAATGGTTTAATAATTGGAAGATGGATGACCAACAAATCGGCGAGCTTATCACCTATGTAGAAGGTGCCGAAGATCCTCTTGATGGGGCTAAAAAATGGATTGAAGAAAATCAAGAATTAGTAGATCAATGGGTCAAATAAAGTAATATAATATAGTTTAATAAAAAAGAAGTTAGTCACTCATATTAGAGAGATTAGCTTCTTTTTTGCTTTGTTACATTTAAAGATCTTTTATTTTCACTACTATGAACTTGGTAGAGTGGCATCTTTTCATCCTAAATCTTTTTAAATGGCTGTGACCTATAATGTTGATTTTACTGTGGTTGAATTTAGGCGTAAAAATTCCGCTTAAATTGGGAAATATCAACATTTCCCTAATAATAACAGGAGTTTTTCCGCTTATATGAACCTAATCTTTAGATATAGTCATATTTTAGAGAAGTTAACCGGAATTTCTCCGTTTATATCTGCCTCTTAAGCCCCTCCTAGATAGAATAGCCGGAATTTTTTCGCCTATGAGTTCCCTATACCCACGCGAAAAATCAACTTTCGGGTTAATTTTCGCTTGCTTCAGATACTCACTTTCATGGAGAAAACCCTTTAACCCTCTTCCATTCCTTTTATGAACTAGCATACGTTCTGGGGGAAACAAGCGTTAATATTATAACTCCCAAGTATTATTAATTTCCGATCTACAGAGCCCAAAAGGCCCATCATACTTTGTCACCATATTAAAATTTAGGAGTTTTTGATATAGTAGGCTCTTTTTTAAACAACAAAAAAAGAAAGCACCCTTTCCAAAAAATGTATACATTGCCTGGCAATATACATTTTGAAAGAGGCCTTCTTATGAAATCATTATTTGACTTTAACTTTATCTTTTACTGTGCCTGCGTCAGATGGGTGTACTCCATGACGGTAGAAGTCCGCATGAATAGGCTCAAGTGGTTTACGTCCAAGGATTAAATCAGATGCCTTTTCCGCTAACATCAACACCGGTGCATGGATATTCCCGTTAGTAACATAAGGCATAGCAGACGCATCGACCACTCGGACATTGTCGAGGCCATGGACCTTCATCGTTAATGGATCTACAACAGCCATTGGATCTGAAGCAGGACCCATTTTTGCCGTACAGCTCGGATGAAGTGCAGTCTCGGCATCATTCGCCACCCAATCTAAAATCTCCTTGTCTGTACGAACAGAAGGACCTGGTGAGATTTCGCCCGAATTATACGGAGCCATGGCCGGCTGAGATAGAATTTCACGTGACACTTTTATCGCTTCAATCCACTCGCGACGGTCCTGTTCGGTAGAAAGGTAGTTGAAGACCATACTAGGGTGCTCTGTCGGATCAGTTGAGCGGATTTTCAAACTACCACGAGCATCAGAGTACATAGGTCCTACGTGTACCTGGAATCCGTGTGCAGTGTCCGCTTTCTTTCCGTCGTATCGCACTGCTACCGGAAGGAAATGGAACATCAGATTAGGATATGCGACGTCCTCGTTGGAACGCACGAATCCACCGCCCTCGAAATGGTTAGTGGCTGCCGGACCGGTACGTCCAAGTAGCCACTGCAACCCGATCCAAGGCATCTTCGCTTTATTTAAGTTCGGTTGTTCGGATACCGGTAACGGACAAGCATGTTGGATGTAGACTTCGAGATGATCCTGAAGGTTTTCTCCTACACCTGGAAGATTGACCACCGGTTTGATGCCTAGTGAGCGCAGGTGTTCTGCATCACCTACTCCTGACAACTGAAGTAACTGCGGCGTATTGATTGCACCACCAGCGAGTATAACTTCCCCCGCCGTCACATGATGAGTCTTCCCGTTTCGTTGATATGTCAGCCCGCTCGCTCGGGTACCATCGAAATTGATACGTTGAACAAAAGCACGAGTTATTACAGTGAGGTTCTCACGCTCCATAGCCGGATGAAGATAGGCACGTGAAGGTCCAAACCGTTGGCCTTTGTATACATGCTTATCAAACGGCCCGAATCCCTCTTGTCGAAAACCATTTACATCAGGGGTTTTTGAGTAGCCGGCCTCAACAGCTGAGTCAAAGAAGGCTTGGAATAAAGGATTAGTAGCTGGACCGCGTTCCAGTTTAAGAGGACCATCGTGGCCACGTAATTCATCATCTGGAGCCGAAGCTAAAGCATTTTCCATGCGTTTAAAATACGGAAGACAATGCGCAAAATCCCACGTGTCCATCCCAGGATCCGCTCCCCAACGTTCATAGTCTAGAGGATTACCTCGTTGGAATATCATCCCGTTAATTGAACCCGAACCTCCAAGCACCTTTCCGCGGGCATGCTTGATACGTCGTCCATTCATATAAGGTTCAGGATCAGACTCGTATCTCCAGTCGTACATTGGTTTACCTGCTGGGAATGGCAAAGCAGCTGGCATTTGGATTAATAGATCCCATGAAAAATCCTTACGTCCTGCTTCTAAAACAAGAACACTACGTGTCCCATCTGCACTAAGACGGTCGCCAAGTACAGAACCCGCACTTCCCCCACCTACAATAACAATATCATATGTTTCATTCATATTATGTACCTCCTTGGATGTTAAGAGTTTTGAATTTCAGTGATTAAAAATAAATATGAAAATTATCAGTTAAATAGTTTGCTAGGTTTCAGGAAAAATCACTTGATCCCCTAACCCTTGCCAAACAGTTAACTACAATTGTTAACTTTGTTAAATTTTTATTTAACGTTTTTAATATTTTAAATATAACACAGCTATTTTTTTTTGTAAACTGAGATATATTCTTTTAGATATTTTTTCACAATCTCTAAAGTTTTGTTTTATTATTATTATTGAATACACTAATAAGAGGTCTTATCTCGTTTATTTGTAGATAAAATAAAAAAGACTTCCCACAAGTTTGATTACCCTGTGAAAAGCCTCCGATTAAATCCATAATAAAACTAAAATGTTTAATTCCATCCTCATCTTGTCCAAAACACATCATATAAATTACTTGTCACGATTTCTATATAACAGATAAATAAAAAATGGTGCTCCTATTCCAGCAGTAAACACTCCGGCTGGAATATCAAGTGGTAAGAAGGCAGTCCGTGCGATTACGTCAGCAACAGCAACGATCGTTCCGCCAATTAAGGTTGAGAAGAGTACTAGGGCTGCAAATGAACGGCCAATAAGCATTCTGGCAATATGCGGGGCTACTAGCCCAACGAAGCCTATCCCCCCTGCAAAAGCCACAGCAGAACCAGCTAATGCTACACTTATGAAAAGTAGAATAAAACGATAATACTGCACTCTAATACCTAAGCCAATCCCCACGTCGTCTCCTAGCTCTTTTGCATTTACCACCCTTGAAAATAATAGAGCCAATGGGATGAAGACTAAAATCCAAGGTAACATAGCATAGACATTCTGCCAATTCGCGCCATAGACACTCCCTGTTAACCATAGATACGCCTTTGTAGTTACAGTCGTTTCACTTATAACGAGCATCATCGTGATAAACGCATTCATTGCGGCTGAAATTCCAATTCCTATTAAAACAAGACGAATTGGCGTAACTCCTTTTTTCCACGATAACAAATAAATTAAAATGGATACAATACCAGCTCCTAAAATTGCTGCTAAAGGTAGCCATTGTAAGCTCACTGCGCCCATAAAATAGACAATAAAGATAATTGCCCCTACAGATGCACCACCGGTAATCCCAATAATATCAGGAGAAGCCAAAGGATTTCGAATGATTCCTTGTAAAATCAGTCCTGAAACTCCAAGTGCAGCTCCTACCATAAAAGCAAGCAATGTTCTTGGCAGTCTCAGCGATTGCAGGATAAACGCATGCTCTTCACTTCCGTTACCAACTAAGTGTTTAATAACAGTTAATGGATCTATGAAGCTACTTCCTACCGATAAGCTTACAAGGAAAATCAAAAAGGCAATCGTAAGCAAGATGATAAAAAGAAAAATTGTTTTCTTATAGACTTGAAAGGAAATGGAGCCAGATTTATTTCGAATTGAGATAAAATTACTCATCTTTTGTTAACCCCTTTCGTGCAATATAGATAAAGAAAGGCGTTCCTAAGAGAGCCGTCATTACACCGATTGGCATTTCTTGTGGCATAATTACAAATCTGGCAGCAATATCTGCAAGCAGTAAAAGACTTGCTCCTCCCAATGCACTGAAAGGTAGAACCCATCTATAATCCGTTCCAACAATCCCGCGAATCATATGTGGAATAATCAACCCAATAAATCCGATAGACCCGGCGACCGCCACCGACCCGCCTGCCAAGAAAACAATTGCCACACCCATCATGAACTTGAGAAGCAGGGTACGTTGTCCTAAGCTTTTTGCCACATCCTCACCTGACATCAAAATGTTGATCTGCCTTCCTAAAAATAACGTCAGAACAGCAGCGCCTATCATAAAGGGAAGTACCGGTAATAACATATCCATACTTCGTCCTGCAACTGAACCTGCCAGCCAAAAAAGCACACTTTGAATATTTTGCTCATCAATTACCAACATTCCTTGTGTAAAAGAAACAAATAACGCGGTAATGGCCGCACCCGCTAATACAATTTTGATTGGCGAGAGCCCATCCCTTCCAAACGATCCTAAAAAATAGACGAGTACACCTGCAATACTTGCACCTACAAATGCGATCCACATATAACTAACTAACGAGTCAACATTGAAAAAAGTAGCAGCTGCAACGATAAAAAACAGTGCACCCGCATTGATCCCGAAAATATCTGGTGCAGCAAGTGGATTTTTTGTTAAGGCTTGCATAAGTGCACCAGCAATCGCTAAACCCGCACCTATTACGGCAGCAATCACTGCTCTGGATAGTCTTGATGTCGTAATAATTACGTGCTCTGTTACCGTCTCATCATATGAGAAAAATGCATCAATGACAGTTTGAAAGGGGATTGGCGTTTTCCCGAGCGAAATACTAAGGATAAAGGATAGTCCTACGATGAAGAAGCCTATCAACAGGCCTGCTATTTTATAAGGTGTTCGCGTTAATAGATGATTCATTGAGATTTCCTCTTTCGTATGTATTTCCTCTTAAAAGCTCTAATCCTATTGTCGCATAAACAAACAAAATAGGGGAAGAAATATCTACCCCTATCATGTCATCTTATTTTTCTAATTCAAATCTCTCATAAATATCATCTAGCATTAAGTTTGCTGCGATATATCCTCCAGCCATGTTCCAAGTGATTTCATCAACCATGTGAACCTGTCCTTCTTTTACAGCATCAAGATTTTGCCATAGTGGATGAGCTGTCCACTCTTCGAACGTTTTTTTCACTGCTGGATCATCTTCATTGAAGATATAGAACACATCTGCATTCATTTCTGTAATACTCTCTTTATCCGTTAACTGGACTCCCCACTCTTCACTTTGTTGGTTTTCAGGGCGAGTGAATCCAAGCTCTGCTAAAATCGAACCAGCAAACCCAGTAAAGTAAATACGTGCATGGTCTGCTCTAAAGTTTAAAATAGACACATTAACAGGCCACTTATCACCAAGTTTCTCTGCAACCTTTGTTTGGAAATCAGCAACTCGGCTATCCCAAGCAGCAAGAAGCTCATCTGCTTTTGCTTGTTGATTCATTGCTTCTCCCATTAACTCCACTGTACCTTTGAAATCAAAGACTGTCTCATGTGCAACAGTTGGTGCAATCTCACTTAATTGTGCATAAACCTCTTCATGACGAAGCTTTGAAGCAATGATTAAATCCGGTTTTAGCGCTGCGATTTCTTCTAGGTTTGGCTGAGTTTCAAGACCAACAATCTTAACTCCCTCTAAATCAGCACGAAGATATTCATATGTTGGTTGTTGAACCCAAGATTCCACCGCACCTACTGGCTTCATTTCAAATGCAACAATGGCATCTGTCGCACCTTGGTATAATGTAACAATTTTTTGTGGTGTTCCTTCTATCTTTGTCGTTCCTAATGCATGTGTAATTTCACGAACATCTGCTTCTGCTTGCTCTTCTTCAGCAGTAGTATCCTCTGTTTGTTCTGTTTGCTCTGATTCATTTTCAGTAGCTGGTGCTTCCTCAGCCCCTTGGTTTCCGCATGCTGCAAGAAACATCGTAAAGACTAGAATAATAGCAAGTAAAGAAAACTTTCTTTTTAAAAAATATGTACTCATTGTTCCTACTCCCCTTTATTTCACTTTATTTTTATGTTTTGATGATAATGATAATTGTTATCACTACAATATTGAATTATACACACGCAATTTTAAAAAATCAATAGTTTTTTTAATAATGATTTTCATTCTCACTGAAAGATCGAGATGAAAACTAAAAATATGTGTTTATCATATGTAAAAAGAGAAAGCGACACTCAAAATAATTGAATGCCGCTTCAGCCAATAAAAAGTATGTTTACAGGTCTCCACTAGTGTATATGATAAGCAAAACTTGTTTATCCTAACACTAAAGGAGGTGTTACTATGGCACTTGATGTACTTTGCGAAGTAAATAGTTGTGTTCACAACATTAAAAATGAGAACAAATGTGGAGCTGATCAAATTTATGTTGTAAACCACAGGGAAAGAAATGCTTCAAGCAGTGGTGAAACAGATTGTAAAACGTTCGAACCAGCTGATATGTAATTCTTTTATTAAGCGGCAATCATGACGGTGATTGTCGCTTTCTTTTTATATTATTGATAATAATTATCATTATTATTCATTTTTTATAAATTTTGTTAAAATATTTTCCTTGAGATACAAATTTTCTTTAGTGTTGGTTGTCTCGACCAAATAGCTACTACCTTATCCACCTTGTTTTACTTCTTCATCCGAACTTCTTCTATAAGAATTTATACGGAAAATTTTGTTAACATGAATGTATATGAAGCCATCTTTAGTGCCATAATTCTTGATTGAGTTTATTTGAGTTCACGATTATCTTGATAATTACTCTGCGTTAACCCAGTTTCCCCTCGTTGAAAGTGTACGAAAACGTGGATGTTCAGCAAGGATGGAGTCTCTTAATCGCTTAACTATTGGGTGCTTTGAGGAAAAAAATTGTTCTTTTGAATCGTAGAGCTCAATCAATTCTCCTTTTTCAAGGACACCAATTTGGTCAGAAATTGAAAAAGCTGCTTTAATATCATGTGTAATGAATAAATAAGATAAGCCGAATTCTTCCTTTAATTCGCTTAATAATTCTAAGATCAAGCTTTGAGTAACCATGTCTAGGCTACTTACTGATTCGTCAAGGACGATTAATTTCGGCCTAAGAGCAATTGCTCTAGCAATATTTATTCTTTGTAATTGTCCACCACTAAATTGGTGCGGGTATTTTTTTAAGTCCTTTTCATTTAAGCCTACTCTTTCTAATAGTTCAATAACCTTTTTTCTTTGTTCTCCTACAGTTAGTTTTTCATAATTCTCTAACGGCTCGCTTATAATTCGTTCGGCTGTCATTCGAGGGTTAACAGCTGAATATGAGTCTTGGAAAACGACTTGGAGATTACGACGTATTTGTTGTTTTGTTGCTTTATTTGGATGATATATGTCATGCCCAAGAAACAAAACCTGACCTTGCTGTGGGCGCTGAATTCCGAGAATTATTTTCCCTAAAGTACTTTTACCTGCTCCGCTTGTACCAATTAACCCCAAACATTTCCCTTCTTCAATGTCAAAGGTAATCTCATTAAGTATATTAACTGTTTGTTCCTTCCCTTTAAAAAGCTTTTTTGAATTATAGCTAAAGCTTACTTGTTTTACTTGTAATAAACTCAATGGTTTCACCTCTTGGGAGATTCGTTTTGCCCGTTACAACATATAAGTGTAGGGTTGTTTTTGAGAGTATAATGTCGGTCTTGTCCTTAATAGCTTCTTCGTGTATTCATGTTGTGGATTATCAAATAGTTCTAAAACATTTGCTGATTCCACTATCCTTCCATCTTGCATGACGATTACATCATCGGCCATTTCCGAAATAACGCTAAGATCATGGGAAATAAGTAGAATAGACGTTCCATACTCAGAACGTATTTTATCTAATAGGCGGAGTACTAATAATTGGCTATGAAGATCGAGTGCTGTAGTTGGCTCATCCGCAATTATCACGGAAGGGTTTAAGCATGCTGCCATGGCAATCATCACTCGTTGAAGCATACCTCCACTTAATTCGAAAGGATATTTTTTTAATAATCTATGAGGATCTGGCAAATTTACACTTTGCATCACTTCAATCGCAAGCTCTTTTGCTTGCTTTTTATTTAATGAAGTATGAGACTTAATTGTTTCAATAAACTGATGGCCAATCGTAAACACGGGAGTAAATGCATTCATCGGATTTTGCATAATGAAAGCAATATCCTTCCCTCGAATTTTGCGTATTTCTCTATTTTCTAAACCATTCAATTCCTTACCTTGAAGTGTAATACTCCCTTTGATATCCATCTTCTTTTTATCATGCAACTGAAGGATCGACATACTTGTAACGGTTTTACCACTGCCGCTTTCACCAACGAGACCTAGAATTTTACCTTTATTCATGCCAAAATTAATATCCTTAACTAGTGTACAAAAACCTTCTTTGGTTCTTACTTGTACATGTAGGTCTCTGACATTTAAAATATTTTGCTCTTTTTGTTCCATCATTTATCATCCTTTTTATTAGCGGCGTTTAACCTCAAATCGTTCTGAAAGTGCTTCTCCTAATAAATTAAAGGTAACAACAACTAACATAATCATTATACCCGGATAAATCATTAAAGCTGGATTTGTTCTGATATATGATTTTCCTTCATGAATCATCGCCCCCCATTCAGGTATAGGGGGTTGCACACCTAGTCCTAAGAATGACATCGATGATAAATTCATAATCGCCCAACCCATCTCTAATGTACCCATTACCGCTAATGAAGGAAGAACATTAGGAATAATATGTTTCTTCATAATAGTCCAAGTAGAAGAACCACTAATCTTAGCTGCAGAAATATAGTTGTGTTCTTTTAGGCTTAGAACCATTCCTCGAATGACCCTTGCGTAATAAACCCATTGTACCAGGATTAATCCTAATACAACTTGATTAAGCCCAGCTCCCCAAATACCAACAAAACCAAGAACAAACAATAGACTTGGAATCGCCATCAAAGCATCGCCGATTCTCATTAACAGTTGATCAACCCAACCACCTATATACCCAGCGATGATACCAACAATTAAACCAATACTTAAAGCTGAAATAAAAATCAGCATAGCATATCCCAACGAAATTCTTGCCCCATATAGGATACGTGAAAACGTACATCGCCCTAAATGATCTGTTCCTAATGGGTAATTTAAAGAAGGTTGCTGAAGTTTATGAGCTAAATTAACAGCGATAGGGTTGTTAGGTGCCAACCAAGGAGCAAATAATGCCATTAAAAATAATACGCTTAGAATTATAGAACATATGACTATCACTTTACGACTTTTTAATATACCACGATACTTTACGATCATTGATACTGCCTGCCTTTTCTGGAAATACGTGGGTCAATTAACATTTGGATTAGGTCAACAATTAAGTTGCTTATAAGGAATATTCCCGCTGCTAATAGCACATATCCTTGAATGACAGGAACATCACGGTTAAAAATAGCCTCAATAAAATACCGCCCAAACCCTGGCCACGAAAAGACTACCTCGACAATAATAGCACCTGTTAATAAGTTTCCTAAGTTCATTCCAAGCCCAGTAATCATAGGAGATATGGCAATTCTTAATACATGCTTTCCCATGATTACTCTTTCATGAATTCCTCTCGTCCTCGCAAAAAGCACATAAGGCTCTTGTAAGTTTTCAAGCACACTTGCGCGTAACAGACGAGTATATAAAGCGATTAAAGGAAAAGCCAATGTAACTGAAGGTAAGATTAAATGCTTCCAAGTTCCCGTACCTTCGACTGGGAAAAGATCTAGTTTTACAGAAAAGAAAAAAATAAATAAATATCCAAGCCAAAAGGATGGAATCGATGCCCCTATAAAAGAGAGAAATCGACTAAAATGGTCGATTACACTGTTCTTCCTTATACCAGCTAAAAACCCAATAGGTACACTTACTAAGATTGCGATCAATAGACTCCCTAAAGTTAACTGAATAGTTGCTGGCAATCTAGTGGTTATCTCTTCCCATACAGGCTTATTCGTAACATAAGATATGCCAAAGTCAAATTGGCATATCTTAATAAGCGCGTTCACATATTGGATTAGGAGAGGTTGATCTAAGCCAAACTCTTGTCTTTTTTGTTCCAACATCTCATCAGTTGCTTGGATATGTGCTGTAGTAAAGTATGCTTCAGCAGGGTCCACTGGTGATAGATGAATCATACTAAAAGTCAGCAAAGTAGCCAAAAGGAAAATTGGAATGATGGTGATTATTCGTTTAAAGACATAAGTTCCCATGAAAACCTCTCCTGTCGCTTACTCGTTTACACTAATTCCTGTAAATGGATGTTCATCTCGATTAGCAGGGAATGTGAAATTTGAAACATTCTTTTGATAGATTGCTATTTTTTTAATATAAGAGATAGGTACAATTGCACCTTGTTCTTGTAGTGATCCTAAAATTGTTGTGTATAGCTGTTGACGTTCATTTTCATCCGTCGTTTGTTTAACTTCTGCTATTTGGTTCAGTAACTCATCTTTGTTTGGGTATGATGAAATTGCTTCTCTAAACCCAAAGCCTTCTGTAGCAACAATGTTTACGAAAGTATGTGGGTCATATGGAGCACCATAGTTACTGAAGAAGTTCATATCAAACTCATTCGCTTTGAATCTTTCAACCTGAGTGGTAAGCTCAACACCAACAATATTTAATTTTACACCTAATCCAGCCCACTCAGATTGTAAAGTTTCAGCCATAAGTTTCTGGATTGATTCAGCAGAATCATACATTAACTCAAATTCAAGTGGTTTTCCATCTTTTTCACGAACATTTTTTCCTTCTGGTAGTTTCCAGCCAGCTTCCTCTAGTAGTTGGTTTGCTTTCTCAACATTATAATCTACCGTCGTTACATCAACACTTGAGGTGTACGGGAAGTTTGGTGGTAAGATATAGTCAGCCTTCTCTTCCAATCCAGATGTTACACCCTCAACCATTGCTTCTTTATTAAATCCATAATGTAATGCTTGACGAACACGTTCATCTGAAAGCTGCTCTTTATTTGTATTCATCACTAGCTGTCTAGTAGCAACTGGTTCAGAAACACTAGTTCCATAGTTTTCTGTCGATTCTAATTGTTTAAATGCATCTAAGCTAATAACTCCCTCACCATAGATAAGGTCTAAATCACCTTTTTCAAAAGCAAGTACACGTGTTTCTGCGTCAGGAATAACTTTAACCTGAATTTTTTCTGCATTCGGGAGTTCACCCCAGTAATGATCATTGCGTTTAAAGATTGCATATTCATCAACTTTATATTCATCCAATACCCATGGACCTGTTCCTACTGGTTTTGCTATACCATTTGAAGTATCACCGTCTTCTGGAAAACCAGCTTCTCCGAGGAATCGCACTGGACGCACAACAGCTAATTCTTGAATCGTAGGATAATAAGATTCTTTTAGCGTTAATTTAAACGTATACTCATCAACAACCTCTGTTTGGGCGATCTTTGGAATAAATCCTAACCAACTATGTAAGTCTACATTTGTTAATATTGTATCAAAATTCTTCTTTACAATCTCGGCATTAAAACTTGTGCCATCAGAGAATTTTACACCTTGACGTAAGTTGAATACATATTCTGTCCCATCTTCTGAGATTTCCCAAGTTTCTGCTAAATGGCCTTTTAGCTCCCCACCATCTTGGTAGCTAACTAAAGGTTCATATACCATAGATTGAGCGAATAATTGATTTGGATTATAGACATGTGGATTTAATGCTCCTACATCTCTTGGCCAAGCAAAAGTAATCATATTTTCACTTTCACTTGTAGAACTTTCATTTGAATTATCTACTGATTCACTTGAACAACCAAGTAAAGCAATAGATAAAGTAAGAACCATTACAGATATAAGTAAGATTCGTTTTTTATATATTTTGTTTGCCATAAGATTCGTTCCTCCTAGTTGAAAATGAAAACTATTATCAATAGTAGAATATGAGCTTTTGATTGTCAACATTGATTTTGTAATATTTAACAAAGTTTTCTGTCTATTAGCCTTTATGTAATCACAATCAAATGATACTCTATTGTCTTTAACAGGTAGAAAAATAATTAATTTCTTCCAGAGTTAGATATTAGATATAATAAGAATTGGTTATTTATATACGTAGTCGTATGCGTAAGATAAGAATTGAAAAGAGGCTATTCATAAGTTAAATTAACTTGTAAATAGCCTCTTTTCATTTACATTATGTTATCATTTTGTTAGCGAATTACTCATAAACCCTTATCTATCAGGGTTAGAGGGCATGATTACATCATGCCGCCCCTAAGGTGAAAGTGTGTAATATCTTTATCGGTGTGTTCGACAAGTGCGGTATTTCAATGATTTGCCAAAATTCCACTGTAACATCTTTAACGGATTTTACCGTCGTTTACTTTATTGCGTTAGCAAAATGTTAGCCCTCTACTTAGGATTCTAAAATTTATCATCAATTCCTCTTTTAGACTTACTATCATCAAAGTATTAAGTCCCAATCAAGGAGACAAAAAACAATCTATTTATAAGATGTTGTTTCAAATCCTTACTTTAACCAAACGATGTTCATAAGAGCTATCCAAGTATTCCTTCTTCTCTGCAAACAAACTAATAACATCTTTTATCTCTTCCAATTGTGAACTAAATCTGGATAGCCTTCTCCTCTCTGTAAATAATCAGAGGTGGCGACGGTATTAGCTAATCATATTTACCATCTTATTTTTATGCTCTATAATAAAGCTACTATATTTAGTTAGGAGTAATGATGATGGAGCAAATCAGCATAAAGCTTACTCATACCTTTGTAGGAATTGGGGGAGCTGGAAAGAAAATAGTTTTATACTTAAATGAAACAGAAAAACTACAAGGGAACTATGTTGAAGTTGATGAATACATTACTAATTTATTCGAAACCTCTTGGTTTAGCACTGCTGACAGTCTAATTCTTTGTGCAGGACTTGGAAAAAATATAGGAACTTCGGAAATCGTAAAGATTGCAAAACAAGCAACAAATGCAGGGAAAAAATTAATCCTATGTGTTACTTTGCCATTTAGTTTTGAGGGCAGATCTAAAATGGTGAAAGCTGAAGAGGCATTAACGACGCTTAAAAAACTTACTAATCATATTGTAATCTTAAATAATGAAGAACTGTATTCAGACTTGAATAAAAATGAACCAATGTATGATATTTTTAAAAAAGGCTATGGAACCATAGCTAAAGAAATACAAAAATTACTGTAGGTAAAATTGGAGATTTGAGGAATTTAGAGTGATTTTATTTAGATCTCTTTAAAAAGAGGTCTTTTTTTGGCGCTCATCGATGCCATTGAAGAAGGAGATTTCAGCGTTGCTAGTTTTGATCGTACAAGTAGGATTTGAGGAAAGTGCTGCTGGAATTGTTGCAGCTGTAATATCATTTTTGGGATGTAATGCAACGGGGACAATTGTAAGTTTTTGTTGTGGCATATGAAAAGCACCTCCTTAAATTAATATGTTAATAGTACCGGAGATGCTGCTATTTTTATATGCGTTGTTTAATACAGGCTTACATAACATTAACTCTATTTATTAAAAAATATACAATCTACAAAAAAAAGAAGGGATGTGGATAAATCCACAAAAAAATTTAGCGTTAATGAGTGTAAAGTTAAAGTTACTTACATTAAAAAAAGGAGAGTAAGACTATTGAAAAAATATTTGGGATCGATAATCCTATTTGGTTTGTTGCTAGTGGCTGGGTGTTCTACACAACATGAGGCTGATTCAAACAAAGTAGAGACAAGTGAAGAGAAAAATTCAAATGAACAAGCAGAACATGACGTGGTAAGCGCAACAGAAGACAATCAAGGTGAAGAAGATTCCCTGGCTAATGGACAAAAAGAGACTACCGAGGAAAAGCCCTCAGAAGAACAATTAGCGAAGAAAGCATCAAACGGATCTTCGGACTCGTTTGGTTTGTCAGAAGCTGAGATATTAGAACTCGATCCGATGAAAGACATCCGTTTGCAAGAAAGAAGGGTCTTACCTGAACCTTACTTTGAAAATGGAAATCCGAGGTTAGTCGACGCTGGAATTGGGCAATTATTATTGATTGATAATGTTGTGTTAGGTTTATATATATATAACCTGGACAATAAAAAGAAACATTGGTTGAACCTTGAAGGGGTAGAGTCCGCTTCTTTTTGTGGCTATAATGTAGGAGAATGTTTGTTGGTTGCTCAAAATAAAAATGGGGAAAGAACAATCTTATTTTCAGATAGCTCCACCACCTACCCGACTTTGACTGAAATTGCCAAACTTCCAAAAGGAGCGAATATCACTCAGCTATATGAATATGGAGGTCTCATCACCTATAGTTATTACATTAACGAAGACCGAGAGAATATTATTACGAAGGGGATACATACACAGCATCATTTCGAAGGAACATTAGAACATTCAAGTGGTACAATGACAGATACACTACCAAAGGATAGCAAAATGATTCATTCTCCTTATATGTATAATCCAGCAAATAATAATATTCAGCAAATCGCATGGAGAGAAGGCTCTCCATTGGTGTTAACGGAAGTACCAGTAAACCATGACGTTCAATTTGCTTCTTCTCTAGATGTTAATGAGTACGGCGAGTGGGTGCTCCTAGATCATAATCGCTTTTATGATCCGCTCGATTATTCGAAAATTTTCTGGTCAAACGGCGAAATTGTCTGGGAGGATAACTCGTTGCGTGCGATTCAAGCAGAATGGTATGATAACCATCACTTATTAGTCATTAAAAATGATTATTGGGAAACAGAGAATTTATACCTATATAATGTGAGAACCAAAGAATGGAAGTTAGTGCGAGAAAATGTTACTACGTTCGCAGTCTATGACTCAAAGGTGTTTCTCCGCACATCTGCCATGGAGTTAATTGAGTATGAACTTGTCAAAGAATAGGATAAACGTTGTTTGACTCGTTTCCTACACTTATTTAAATTCCATGTCTTTGGAGGGAATATAGTCCAAGTATGAAATTGCAATTGAAAAGGTAGAGGAATACAGGGATTAACGGTGGATGGTACATTTTTTTAATAGTTTCGTGAATAAACACCTAATCTTTAAATAGAGAAAGGGTGTTTTTCTCTTTTTTCCCATTTTTACGCTTGCCTTTGTTCATTTTGTCCTTCCAGTTTTCAAAATAGTTGCGATTATTCACTACCTTTTTCTCATTCTATTAATAGAATGAGATTATCTATTGATTGCAAAAAACTTGAACTGACACATTAATCAACACGATTCCATAAATTAAGTACTTTAAACATAGAAGCGAAGATTACAATTATCCCGCTTATTATTTAAGGAAGAGAACTAACAAAAAAAAAATGAAAGCAGGAACTAATAATAGCCCCTGCTCCCTATTACCACTTACTACCTTCTCCGTAAGAATCTCTGTAATCACGTTCAAATTCGACTTCGTCTCGATACTTCCCTAACTCCCAATCATTCCTCATTTTAGAGCTAGATCGATCATAAAAGTTTGGTTTTACTTCTTCATCATCTTCATCAGAGTTTATACTACCTCCTCCACCTCCCCCACCAGTACTAAAGCCTTTATACATCAAAAGTCCAATCCAATGGTGTAAAAGAACAACAATCGTCACAAAGCAAATATGACCAAATAAAACTAAATCATCAAGATTATTTACAATGGGCAAAAAGTCTAGCTGCCACTTTTGTTCAGCATATTGAGCTCCCAGTACTATACCAAAAAACAAAGCAATGGCTAAAAGGCCACATATTAGAACAATTGCAACGAAAATGAAGGGGAACGCTATTGGAAAGTTATAGACTCTTGAATGATAAATAATGATGGAAAGCCCAAATGTGAGGTAAAAGACAACTGGATTTTCCCATCCTGCTATTAGGTTTCCTAGGTACGCTATTCCTAAAGATAATATAACCAAAAATATACTAATCGTTAATGAGGAAATCGTTAGTAACTTTGGTTTTTCACCAGTTTTATCGGATGTGCGTCGGGCTTGGAAAAAAGGTATTAGAATGAGAATGATTGCAACTGTAATTATTAAATATAATATTGTCATATGTATGCTATCCTTTTCTATATTTTTAAAGATATTATACTCGAATTTCGTAAAGAATTATATACATTTAATCACAAGTATAAAAGTTTACGATAATTAGAAAATTTTACACTTTTTAATATTATATTACCGCTCATCGACAATAGACTTTACAATAGTATGAGAAATCGAAATCGGTCTCCACTCAACGTTCTTAAATAAGGGAACTGCCGAATAGGAATATACGTAAATATAAAAAGCGGAAACGTTATCTGTCACTTATGGGGCAGGTTCAGCTGGATTACTCCAACCGTGTGGCAAATTCCCTAGTTCCAGCCACTGCAGATAATATTTTTAATCAAGCCATACAATATGCTCGTGAAAATACACATAAAAATATTACAGTAGCTGATGTAGCTGACCATGTAGGCTTCACTCGTTCACATCTATCACGAAAATTTAAAAAGGAACTGGGAATTGAACTAAGTGGATTTATCAGGAAGTGTAAACTGGAAGAGGCCAAGGCTTGCTGGCATTTTCCGATAAAAGTATAAGTAAAATAAGCAATTATCTCTGTTTTTCCAGCCAGGGGCACTTTCAGAATCATTCAAAGATAATTTTGGGATTACACCACAGACTTACAGGAACTCAGTATAATAAAGATGGATGTCCTCCAAAAGGAAGTACCTTCTTCCCCCATCAACGACTGTTAATGTCTGGTTGTGTTCCTATATCGACGTGATCCAAAAGTATTGATAAGCAAATTTTTATAACACAAAAAACCACTCCCTAAATTTTATAAAAAGTGGTTTTTGCTATTGATATAAGTTTTTTACATGACTGCTTTCTTAGAAAGGGAGAAAAATAGCTTTTAGTACTCTTAGATGTTTGGCTTAAAAGCCTTACATCATGCCGCCCTAAGGGAGCGTGGGTAATATCTTTAACATTGTGTACATAGAGTGCGGAAAATCAAAGTTTTGATAAATTCTGTCTATAACATCTTTAACGAGATGTTATTATTTTTCACTGGATTGCGTTAGCAAATTGTTAGCAATGTGCCAACCTGGTTACGACCACGAAATATACAACTTGTTATTAATGAATTTACCAAATAGATACTTCAAGAGGTTGAATATCATGTTCTATGGAATAGTATGGTTCTACTGTGCATTAAATGAAATCCATTATAAAAATCATACTTTTTACATACTAAGAAGTCACATATAGTAGATTAGTATGATATAATCATAACTTCAAAAGTAATACACATTGAATTTATTCGTAACGTTTGAGAGTACCTTCTTTGAGTTCTTTGGGGTTGTTATTATCGGGAAACTCGGTGCTTCTTTCTTTCAATTCTAGTAAAAAGTAAAGGAGAAAAAAATTACACTTTATGGAATTATTGTACTTATTCATGTAATTGCGGCTGTTTGCAGTCTAGGTGCTGTATTTGCTAATCCCTCTATCATGAAGAAAGGGGTAACGGTATCTGCAGCAAAACAGGCTATAGAAACTGCTGGTACTGTTGAAAAGTACGCGAAAACAGGAAGTATCACTCTTCTAGTATCAGGTATAGTTCTTGGGATTTTAAATCCGTATCTATGGTCACAAGCATGGTATGTTGTAGCTTTAGTTTTATATCTAGCAGTGCAACCCGTTTTAATAATCGCAATCCCTAAAAGGGTCGGGAAATTAGTGGAATTGCTAGAGAAAGCGGATGGTGAAGAATTACCTAAAGAATATCTTCCAATCGCTATGCAAATTGGTAAGCTAGATAATATCGCTAGAGCTTCTGTTGTCGTTTTAATTGTTTTAATGTCATTAAAACCTTTCTGATACAATTTTTTTATATTATATAACATAACTTTATTTAGCCAATTTTGGAATACAAAAGTATACGGTAAACATGTAAAATAAATCAATGATTTTTGGCATGCTTTGTAAAAGGTTACAGTGCCTTGATCATTGATTTATTTGTACTCTAAATCATCCTCATTCTCTTCTTTTTAAATTTGAAGTATATTCTTCAAGCTCGCCATCTCTCCGTTAATAATCTTTAATTCCATCCAGTGAAGAGAACTGTTCGAGATCTTTAGAATAGATCAATGCTTAAATAAAAAGTGTAAGAAGCTCACTTTAGTACAGCTTCTTATTTTTTAAACAAGTCATTCGGGAGTGAATGAACCGACATCGGCTTATTAAAATAATAGCCTTGCCCTGCATCACACTTCTCTCTCTTTAAAAATAGTAGTTCTGTCTCACCTTCGATACCTTCCGCAACTACATTCATATTTAAACTATGTGCTAGAGATATAATTGCGGATGTAATCCTTTTCCCATTTAAATCTCGACTAATGTCATCAATAAAAATTTTATCGATTTTCACTGTGTCAAAAGGATATTGACGGAGATAGCTTAAAGAAGTATAGCCAGTACCAAAATCATCAATGGAAATCGATACGCCAATTCCTCTCAGTATTGTTAAACTATCTTTTATTTCCTCAACATTATCAAGTAGAATACTCTCAGTTACCTCGAGTTCAAGCCATTTCGGATCCAACCCTGATTTAATCAATAGGTTTTTAATGGTGTCAACAAAGTCATATTGTTGCAGTTGTTTAGTAGAAACATTGACTGCTACTTTAAATGGATTCATTCCGGAATTCTGCCACTTCTTATTTTGGATGCATGCAGTTTCTAGAACCCAAATCCCAATAGGAATAATTTGCCCGCATTCCTCTGCTACACGAATAAAATCATTTGGGGGAACCATTCCAAGCACTGGGTGGTGCCAACGAACTAGTGCTTCCATTGCAATCACTTTTTCACTTTCTAAGTCCAGAATCGGCTGATAATGCAATTCCAACTCATTGTTTTTAACTGCAAGGGGTAAATCCCTTTCAATTGTTAATTTATATAAAGTTTCCGCTTCCATTTCCTCAGAATAAATCGTATATTGACTCTGCCTAAATTTCTTCGTTTTGTACATTGCAGTATCCGCATGACGAATTACTTCGGAAACGCCAACATTTATTCCAGTGCTGAATGCAATTCCAATGCTTGCCGAAACACTTAACCAATGTCCAGACACGTGGAAGGGTTCAGCTAAATTTTGGATAATTCGCTCAGTCATAATAATTACTTCCTCTTTAGTAGTATCAGGCACTAGAATGGTGAATTCATCCCCGGCTAATCGGCTTAACGTATCTGTATTCCTTATAGTTTGTTTTAATCTTTCTGCCACCAACTTTAAAAACTCATCTCCGATATGATGACCCATAGAATCATTTATAAACTTAAACCGATCTAAATCAAGAAAAATAACAGAAAATAATTTCTCATCTTTCTTTGAAAGATTAATAATTTGCTCTAACCGATCTTCAAATAACTTACGGTTTGGTAACCTGGTAAGAGGGTCATAAAAAGCGAGTTCCTTCATTTTCTCATCGTATATTTTTTTTCTCGTGATGTCCCTTGCTGTTCCATAGGTACCAACAATTTCTCCATTTACCTTCATAGGAAAATGGGTTGTTTCTATATGAATTTTTTGTTTGTCTTGTCGGATAAGAACCAACTCTCCACTGCTCGGTTCCCCAATTTTAGCACTTTCAAAATGCTTAATAGCTTCTGGTAAATCCTCTGGTGCAATAAGGGGCATGAAAGGCATTCCCTTCATTTCCTTAATCGAATAACCTGTAAGCAGTTCACCTGCCGGATTAACATCAATCAAAATCCCGTTTTCATCGATTGAATACATGGCATCTGGACTACTTTCAAAAAGGCATTTATATTTTTCATTGCTCTCTTGCAGCATTTGTTGGGCATTGAATTGTTCCGTTATATCTGTCACACTGCCAAAGAGTACCATCTTATTACGAACGACATCCATAAAGCTTTGAATTTCAGTGTATATTAACTTCCCTTTTTTATTAATTTGTCGTATACGATATCTCGCTACCTTCTTATCACCTTTTCTTCTGCATTCAATTCTATTTTGAATCGTTGGATAATCTTCAGGATGAATTATTTGTTTAAGAGATACAAGACCTTGTGTTAGTTCTGCTTTTGTATATCCCAAAAGATCCGAATAATAGCTATTAACATATGAAAGAGAACCTTCTTCTAGTATATAAATTCCAATAGGTGCTTTTTCAATCAAATTTTCAAACATTAATCCGACAAAATCTGATTCAGTTTGATCGTCTTTTATATAGGTCCCTAACTGACTAAAAAATTGGCGAAAAATCCGTGAATTTTGTTCTTTATTTTCTATTATCATTAACTCTCTCCTATGACAAATAATTCTATTATTCTAAGATGTAGTTTAATCATTAAGTCCAACTAAGTTGCCCAATTCAATACCTTCCAAGTGTTGTGAAGTAGTAGGTTATATAGTCTACTCATTTTGATTATTATAGCATGCGTATTTTCACTTTTTAATTGGAAAATATTAAATAACTATTAGGTGGTTTATCTTAAATACATTCTTTCACAAAGTAACCTAAAAGGGAATATATTTATTACGCAGTATATAGTCTACTACGTATTACAAGAGTTAATTATTAAGCGTGTACCTGAGAGAATATGGTAAACATATACACAAAAAAGCTTCTCAAAAGTTGGATCAACTTTTGAGAAGCCTCTTTTATGTTTACCTTATGTTAGCAATTTGTTAGCAAAACCACTTCATATCCTTATATACCAAGGGGTTGAGCGGTCATTACATCATGCCTCCGGTAAGCTTTGAATGTGTAATATCGTTAACCAGAGGTGCAAAAGATTCGGTAAATCAACGCTTTGGATGTTTTCGACTGTAACATCTTTAACGAGGATTTACCGTTTTTTATGGAATTGCGTTAGGAAAATGTTAGCATCTATTCACACAATCCTACTGTGTTGTTTGTAGACCACAAAGGTATTAAATAAGTGATGTTCAGGTGATGCGTTATTTATGATCAAAACGTACTAAGCCGTAGTTCATAAAAATACTGCACGATTGGATGTTTTAACTTCATCTTCTCGGTCATGTTTAAAATTCGTTTTTTTCCAACCCTTCTGTCCACTAAAGCTAGAATATTCAATAGGATATCATTGCTCTCTATGCTTTCCTCTATAGAAGTGGATAAAAACTTATTAGCTACAACGATAAAATTTGATTTGCTTAATGATGACTGCGCTGAAAAAAGCTCCTTTGCATATTCTGATAATTTTCTACCCCTTGCAATTACTTTTAGCCGATCCTCCGGAACTATCCCTTTCGTTTCTTTTCTTACCGCTTCAATATCCTCATTGGTGATAGAAATTTGGATATCTGAATCATTCTTAATTTCCAGTTCCGTCTGATACCATCTGATTAAGTTAGTTGTATCACTCATATTGAGTACATTCTTTTTATCTACCGAAATATAACAAAGTCCTGCCTTATCAGGTAAATAACGGTAGCTGGTTGCACGATATTCAACCCTTCCATATAATGCAGGACAAAGAAAACTCTCCAGATTTTGCTTCAATTTGCTCCAGACCATGTAATTCTCCTTAATTTTTATATTATAAATATTTATGAGGCAGTCGCTCTACTATCCATAATACAATAGCCAACACATCGAACATACTAAATACAACCTACAGCAATCTAAGATAAGGAAATACTAACGTGGTTCGAGCACTCTACATATCTAGAGTGTATGTGGTCACAACCACAAGAATTACTTCTGGAAACACTTCTTGCTGAGGAATTAGGCTTATAGTCTTTCATTCTAAAAGTAGTTAGCTGTATGGTTGAGAACATGACGATCCCTATTTGTTCTTCTTTTATAAAACCAAAATACGTATGAAAGCCCATTGTTGTACCTCTATGATGGATAAGTGGATACTTACTCCATTTCTTTTCCTCGATAAACCAGCTAAGACCCATGTTTGCCATTTTATGAGCTTTAATAGATTGATATGTATGGGTTAAGTCAATTGCTTCTTTTAAAGGATTATCTATCATTCCCATTTTGTGCTTTAAATAAAGACTCATATCATTAATTGTGCTTTTAAATGCAACCGCAGCTGGAATACCTAGTATCAATTTAGAGACGTTAATTCTGACAAGTTAATAATTTTTTAAAGTACATGCTTTATGAGCAATATTTATTACTAAATATTTTTATAGAGCATTTTCAAGTATGAGTAAGGTTTCTTGTAAAAACAGATCTTGCTCAAGTTCATCTCTTAATGCAATTCCATTTTCTATACGTCATATCGAAATGCTCGAATAATTGCTTTCAATTGTGATGTATTGGTTTGTTCTATTTCATTAAAAGGGCGTTCGTTTCTATAAGAATCAATAAATAGTTGAATCGGTCATCTTCATTTAAAACTCCTATGTATGGTACATGCCAAGCATGATACACCCCAACTGAAATACATTCATTTAGAAAGACTTCATTACCAGCTAATTAAAATCATAAATGGCTAGACTTCTATCTTTTTCTTGAAGCATATTGTAGTAGCAGAAATCTCCCTGAACTGCCCCTTGAGGTAAAATACTCCATATTTTATAAAGAGTTTGGCGGAATTGTTTAAATAATAATTCAATTTTGGGCAACAAATGATGAGTTTCATATTGTTTCTTAAGATCCAAATAGCTTAATTCATTTTCATCATAATCTCCAATCTCACCCGTTTGATTGCCTCCAAATAAACTCCACGATGTCCCTTTAGTGAATGGCGTTGTTATTTTACTAGACAAAGAGTGCTGGATACCTAATAAACGGCCGATCTCATTGATTTCTCTATCTGTTATGAATTCCATTGGTTCACCAGATAGACTGCGTTCTAAAGAAAAAACTTTATCCTCAGCTTGGATGACATACGTATCATTTATGGATTTTTCACAATGAGTCACATTCATTCCTTGTTCTGATAAGGCCCTTGCATAAAAACAACAAGCTTCCCAATATTCTTTATTTGCAGATTCTCCTTTTAAGAAGTATTCTTGCCCTGATTCAATCTTTGCTAAAATGCGTTCATTCCTTCGTATGATCAACTGTAGTGACAATTTTTTCTTTTTCATTATTTTTATTTACTTCAACTGTGGTTACTTATTGTATATCTGTTTCTACATCTGTATTGGATGCATCTTCTACGTTGGTACAACCAATTATAAAGATTGTCGTTAAAAATAAGATTAAATAGTTCATTTTCTTTTTCATTTTAGGACTCTCCTATAATAGTTTTATATTGATCATTCTAAAAAAAATCTTGGAATGTATTTTTACTTGAAAGATACTAAATACATGATTCATAATTATAACTGAGTAGAATGTCTCACCAGTATGGTTCCCTTCTCACCACAGGGGCCTTATTTTTTCGAATATATCTGCTCTTATAGTAAAAAGTTGAATTTCTGTCGATGAAATATTAGAATTATTACCAAAAGAACCCTCAACAAAAAAAGGCTGTATTGACTATGTAAATAAAATCAAAATTGCTATATGTAAAATTAAGGGCCTTGAGTGATAGACCAAGTAATAGATACAGAGTAAGTGGATGTTTCGTTATAATTTGGTAGATACATACGGAGCGAGTCATCAGCAAACGAGATGTGAAATTGCCCCATTCCTTCATCGTTGTAAGCAGTCAATACCGTGTTTGGCTTACCTTTAACTAACACAAGATAGTTAGAATCAAAGAAGTGTGGGAACGACCTGCCATTTGATGTCATCTTTGCTCCACCTTTATACAATCTAACAGAACCTTCAGACAGAATGGTAGTTGAACCATCTGCTTTGGTTTCTAGGATAGGTGATCCTGTTACCAAAACTCTCCATCCTAAACCAGAACCCGTGGCATCTGTGACAACTAATGTTCCTGCATTGCCCGTTACAATACTTTTCTCTTCATTTAAAGTAAATTTAGTAGACTCACGTGGTGTTTCAAGTGTAAGAGGGCCTGGCTTAATCGTAGCCGAAGCAAAACCTTCACTTGATGAAGCGATCGTCACTTTGGGAACTATTACAATACCAAGTAACAGAACAAGTGTTAAGAAAACAAATAACTTTTTAATTCTAGGATTATTACTTATATTCATTTGTAATTCCTCCACCATAATATATTACAATTTTTTCTAGTCTTTTGGTTGAGGTAAATATTCCTTTTTGATACGGACATTATCGTTGTCATTGTTATTTTATTATTATGGTTACTCATAAGGCCTAAACCAAAAAGAAAAGACTGTAAGTACAGGGCAAGAACCGAACGGAAATCGAGTAGGAGGCTAATCATTAATTGATTAGCCGACCTCTCACACCACCGTACGTACGGTTCCGTATACGGCGGTTCAATAACTTAAGTATCGGTGCTCATATAATAGGTTGAGGTCTTTAAGTCCCCATTTGGTGAGCGTTTTGATTTTAATTGCTTTTTGTAGTGTTTCACTTCTGGAAACCCTCCAATATCATTTGCTACTTTCCAGGCTTCCTCGTGTTTGATACCTAATCTTTTAAGTTGATAGTATTTTGTTTTGATTTTCTTCCATCTTTTCCAAATAAGCTGTCTCAATCGATGGTTTAACCACTGTGCCATTTCCTTTATGAACCTTTTCATAAAACCGATTCCATAATAATTTATCCATCCAACTGTCACCTGGTTGATTTCTTTGGCGATATCCTCGAATTTTCCAGGACGATTTCGCTTAGTTAAGTCATTTAGTTTGGATTTAAACCTTTTCTTTGCTGATTGATGGGGTCTACACCCAACTCCTTTGGAGGTACTGTGAATACAGAAACCAAGGAATTTCAGTTTAGTGGGAGAACCTACTTTACTTTTGGTTCGGTTAACTGACAATTTAAGCTCTTTCTCAAGATATCTAGTAATGCTTTCCAGAACTCGGAGACCAGCACGTTCGCTTTTAACGTAAACACAAAAATCGTCCGCAAAGCGAACGAATTTGTGTCCCCGTTTCTCCAGTTCCTTATCTAATTGGTTTAGGTAAATATTACTAAGAATCGGTGAGAGTACACCACCTTGAGGAGCGCCAAATTCTGTTCGCTTAGTTAATCCATCTTCAAGTATTCCGCTCTTAAGAAATTTCCAAATTAATTGTAATATAACTTTGTCCTGGATGAACACCTTAAGGTATTCCATTAATTTTTGATGATTAATGGTATCGAAGTAGCTTTTTAAATCGCAATCAACCACTACTCTATGTCCCTGTTTATAGTATTTGATGGATTGTTTCATGGCTTGGTGTTGATTTCTATTAGGACGGAAACCAAAACTTGATTCAGAGAAGTGTGGGTCTATTATTCCACCAATAACTTGGTAGATAGCCTGTTGGACCATACGGTCCCTGACACACGGAATACCTAGCTTACGCTTAGACCCATCCTATTTAGGGATTTCAACCCTTTTTACTTGGGAGTGGCTTATATGTGCCATCCTTAAGTTTCTTTTTAATAGGGATAAGGAATTTACTTACATGACTGTGAAGCTCGTCTACAGTCATTCCGTCAATTCCCGGTGCACCTTTATTGGCTTTGACTTTCTCACACGCTCTGTAAAGATTATTACTATCAATCACTTTGTCAATTAAATCGATACCATCTTGCTGTCTTATTTCGTTAAGGTCAGGACTACACGCTTTCGCATATTTTTCCAGTTTCCAACCTATTCGTTTGCGAAGAGCCATCTTTCGATGTTTTCTGTGGTCTATGCACTGTCCTTACCTCCATATTCTTTCAAGATTATTATTGTTCGGTCCTTCATTCTTATAGAACTACTATGACCTCTGCTGACTTCTTACAATTCAGACTACCATCACTGGAAGACTTGTTCCTGTGAGATATTACATCTCTCTTGTCGGGAACCCTTGTAAGACTTCCCCGGGTAAGAGCTATAACCTTCCTCCAATGTAACTGCTGTATTTACTGTATGGAACTCGTGCAGTATTGGATTTCGTCACGTATGGCAGATTCGTCCATTCCAATTCAGCCTTGTATACAGTTTCTGTTCGTCAGTTCGGGATTTTGCCTCCGGCTTCCTTCAGATTCCACCTCACGATGGACACCCTTGCCATTAGCTAACAGTTCCTACTGCCAGGCCTGTAGTGGACTTTCACCACCAAGTTATAGCCCATGCCGGGCGCACCATAAAAAGGGCACCATCATGGATTAATGGGGTCCTCTTTATGACCAATACTACTACTCATCATCTTCCTCTTCTTCATCATCTTCCTCTTTCTCTTCTTCTTTAGACTCTTCCTTTTTAGGAGCCTCTTTCTTAGATGCTTCACGTTTTACTCCTTCACGCTTGGTTTCCTGACGAACTTCCTCTTCATCATCGTCCTCTTCCTCTTCTTTTTCCTCAGCTTTCTTACGTTCCTCTTTTTTACGCTCCTCTTTCTTCTGCTCTGGTTTCTTTTCGGTTTTATTTTCTGCTTTCTTAGGGGCTGGAGGAGGAACTACTGCACCTCGATCTTCGTCTACATCGTCTTCTTCCTCAGCTTCGTCATCTTTGTCGTCATCGTCATCTTTATCTCGGTCTTTGCCTTTTGCGTTGGCTTCCTTATTTTTCTCCTCTATTTCTTCCATTTCTTCTTCAAATTCCTCTTGGTCTTCTTCAATCTCCTCTTGTAACTCTCTTAAATCGTCTTCAAGGTCTTCTACATCATCCAGTTCACCTTTAGCAATTTTCTCTTGGATTTTAGCCTTTATATCTCCGATTTTTTCAAGTTTCTTGGACATTCTTTCAAAGGATTTTTCCACGTTCTTTGCTAAAGCCTCTTTAGCCTTCGGATTATCAACCTTCTCCATAGCCAGTAAAAGTGCCATCGTGTTTGCTGTAAACTGCTTCTCTAAGGCTTGGCGTACTTCACTGACAGCATCGGTTGTTCCATCACCTTCTGCTGTTCCCGTTTCTTCAGCCACTATCTCGCTATAATCCAATGCCAATTCTTGATTTTCTAATGCCTTTTGTAAGGTTGCTGCGGCTCCTTCTGTATCTCCCTCAGCGAGTAAAGCATTGGCTTCAGCAATCCGTTCTGCAGCGAAATCGGCTAACTTTTGGGCTTTTTCAACATCATTAAAGGTAAGGGCTAGAGAAACCTTTTCGGACAGAGTTTTGACAAAGTAAAAGAAATCACCTGGCAAAAGACCTGGATCATCAGCCGTTGGTTCCTCAGTTGTTGTCTCATCCGTTGGTGTAGTCGTTCCTTCGGTTCCATCAGGTGCGGGTTCCGTAGTAGTGGTTTCCCCTGTTGGAGCTGTTTCTTCTGTCGTTGTATCTGTCGTTTCAGTTATTGTATCCGTTGCACCGTCAGGACTTGTCGTGTCTGTGTTTGTTCCTGTATCCGTTGTGGTACTATCTGTCGTTGTTTCGGTAGTCGTTTCAGTTTGTGTTGTGGTTTCATGTTCATTCGCAAAGGCTTGAGTCATGTTACCTCCGAACATGATTGTGGTTACCAATGCCCCACCCATCATCACCTTAATGGCTTTCACTTTTAGAGTAGGAAAATTGTTTTTGACATAGCCTATGGCTACACGGTTAATATCTTCTTCTGTTTTCTTTGTAAGACCGAACTCTTCGGCAAACTCTTCAAAGGAATGTTGAGGTTTGATGTAAAGAATTACCTCATAGGCATCTCCTTTTGGGTTTAATTCATGTTTGTGAAAATACATCAAGCGTTACTTCCTTCCATTCTTAAATTTAGATTTCCCTTAATATACCTAGCGAATTCCTGCTGCGATTTCTACCTGTCTCTGATGGGAGGCATCGGAGTTGCCATCTACATGACGAGTACTATTCCCGAAGTACACATCAAAATGACCAGTAATTCCGTTTCCGGAAATATACTCTCTCTCATGTGGCATGAAACTCATACTAGCGGCAATCTTTCTTCCGTCAATATCTAAAATAACGGCTCTTGGAGTCCATGAAAAACCACCCCAAATGGATTTAGCGATATTCGTATCATTAGTGGTAAGGGTTTCGGAATCAGCATGATTTGCTCCAATAGTTCGTTTGATATAGAAACTTTCCCCGTGGCAAAGTCGGTAACTTTTGCGGTTTTGTTGATTGGAAAAACGTACTGTGCTTCGGTCCACCAATTCAAATATTCCCCGTGTCTCTCACTCACCACCTCTTTCACGGCGATGTTATGAACAGGAATGGTTAGTTTTTGCCCAATCGAGAGCATACTGGATGTCGTTAAATTATTGGCTCGTAATAGTTCTCCTTGTGGAATCCCGTATTTCACACTTAAATTCCAAATGTTATCACCCAAAACAACGGTGTGCGTGGTGTAAGTAACTGTATTTGTTGCAGTTTGAGTAGGTGCATTTGTTCCATCTGGAATAGTTAAGAGTTGTCCGACTCGTATAATATCCGATGTTAAACCATTGGCTGTGCGGATCGCATTTATTGTTACACCAAAGCGTTCTGCAATAACCGATAAACTGTCACCCAAACGAACAGCATACGTAAAGGTTGCTCTTTCTTCTTGTGTTGTAGGTGCAGGAGTCGGTGCTTGTGTGTCCTCAGTAGGTGTTGCTACACTACCCGATGGAATGGTAAGCGTCTGTCCAATACTAAGTATGTCAGATGACAACTGATTGGCTTGTTTTAGAGCATTGACGGTTGTTCCATAACGACTTACAATTCCCCAAAGCGTGTCTCCCGCCACAACCGTATGAAAGGTTACAGTCACGCTTGGTGTTGGTTCTGTACTTGGACTTGGTGCCACTTCTCCTCCAGTTGGAAGGGTTAATGTTTGACCAATTTGAAGGCTGTCACTCGTTAAGTTATTTGCACTCTTTAAGGCAATGACAGTTGTGCCGAACTTTTGAGCAATCCCCCATAAAGAATCTCCTTCTACAACGGTGTAGGTTGAGCCTTGAGTTTGAGTTGTTTGTGGTTCTTGTGTCATTGTTGGTGCTGGTTTACTTGTTCCGCTTCCCATTAAAACAGGAATGATAAGTGTTTGCCCAAGACGAGTAGCATCACTTGTCATCTGATTGGCTTCCTTAATGGCATCCACGTTAACTCCGTATTCTTTCGCAAGAACCGTTAAATAATCGCCTGTTTCAACTGTATGAAAGGCTTTTGGAATAATTAAGCGTTGATTGAGTTGTAATAAATCCAATGTCAGGTTGTTGGCTCTCTTAATGGCATCAACAGAGATGTTGAACTTCTTCGATAAGCCCCAAAGAGTATCACCTGAAGTAACTTGGTAGTAAACACTATTCGACTGTGCCACTTGGCTTGTTGTCGTACTTGGCTCTGCGGCATATGCAGATGATGTGTTGTTCATAAGGGGGATCGAAGCCACCACCATCCCGCCAAGCATGACCTTCACCATCGTTACTTTGACGTTTGGATACCGTTCACGTAAGACTTGCTTTGCGGATGATAGAATATCTTTTCTTGTGCCAGGAACACTCCCTAATTCCGAGGCAAACTCGGTTAAGTGATCATTTAGAAAGATGACCAACGTATAAGAATCATGTTGATTGCTTTTTTGAAGTTCATATCTTTGAACATGCTCCACTCTCTTCTCACTCTCCTTCTCTTTGACATTTATTACTTAATCTCTAGTATTCTTCAAAAGAAAAGGAAACATTATTCAAAATGAAAAAACAACTCAATAATAATGAGTTGATTTTTGTTAAATGGAGGTTGCAGAGTTAATGTAGCAGGTTTTATTACATATTGGGCCTCTTTATTGGTACTTCCAAATTATAACTTACGAATATTGAAGAGATTGTATTACAATTAAAATACACATTTTCATTACATTGTTATTTTCCTCATCATTCTCCCCTCTAAGTTCAGCAAGGAAAATGTTACCTCATATCATTTATGGGAATAAGCGGAAGTATAACCCCTCTATTTTTTTCTTTTTCCTAATACGAACATCACTATTCCAAATAATACTGCACTTATTATCCAGACCCATATCGGAATCCCATTATTGACATTTGCTTGAGGTACATTAGGTTGAGTTTTCTCTACATATTCTTCAACATCCTTATTTTTTATTGTAAAGACTTTAGATATAGAAAACGCCCTATCCGCAATATTCCCTTTTATGTTCAACGTATAATTTCCGTCTTCAAGGGTATCATGCCCCCATTGGAATGGGTACCTAATTTTTGACTTAGGAGCCATCTTGAACGGACCAAATTCTCCATTGAATAACTTATTTCCTTCTTGATCTGAAACACTATATGTACCTGTAATTTCTTCTTGAATCTTTTGGGCATCATTGGTCATTTCAATAAAAACTTGGGCAGTTTCTGGGATAAACCCAGCCTCACCTAAAAAGAAATTAGATGTAACTGTTGTTGGTAAATTCAACTGCACGGCAATGGCATATACAGTTTCCGTTTTGAGTACAAAATTCGCTGTTCCTTCCTCAACCTCTTGTTGCTGTTCAGTTTCATCCCCTTGTGTTGTAAACAGAATACCCCCTAAAAGAGTTTGTCCATCCGAACCTGGAACACTAAATTCGATTGGTACATCGACAGAAGATAGAGGAGGAACTGTTACAGTTTCTTCTATTTTAATATATTCAGCCATCCGAACAGCATCATTCAAAAGGCCGGTATCTGGAGAATCAATCTCATCCTCATACATCATTCCACCTGATGGATTTGTATAAGCATTGGCTGATTTCATACTAACTGTAACCTCTTCGTCTTCTTTATTTGTAATACGAACACTAAGGGACTGCTCATCTCCTGGATTTACAGTTAAGTCAAAGTACCCTTTGATTTGAGGATTGTGATTTTTAGGATAGATTGGTTCAATGCTTAAAGGGAGATTAGTCTCTTGGGCTTTCGCATTTTCATTAACAAAAAAAACAACCACTCCATATAAAATACAAATAGACACCCAAAACCAAACTCTTTTCAATTTCATATTTACACCTCCCTATAGTCTTTTATTTTAACCAAGTAATAGGATTTCCATTAATGGAGAAAATAAAAAAGACCATGCCTACAAGACATGGTCAATCAAATTTTGATTTATTATGGTCCAGTTGTAACAGTTACAGAAACTGTAGAAGTGTAAGTTCCTGCTTTTACATCTTTCGGTTGAAGGTTAAGTGTTAGTGTGTTTGCCGATACATCATATGCACCCATTCCACCATTTAATGCAGCAGATAGAATTTTCACACCTGTTGCATTGTCAACTTTACCACTTGCTTTTGTAAGTGTTGATACATCACTTGCTCCTGCTTGAGCCGTTACTGTTGGAAGTGCAATATCTAATGAATTTGTCGGTAATGTTAAACCCTTAACAGAGTCAGTAAATTGAGATGCTTTAACATTTAATTGCCAACCACTTCCAGTTCCTGTTGCATCAGTTACAGTAAAAGCACCTAATGAAGCAGTAGTAGTCTGAATTTGACCATTTAATGTTACAGCAGCAAAGTTATCTACTGTTGGTTGAGTCATTGATAATGAGCCACCTGTGATTGAAGAATTTGCTGCAAATGAAGATGTTGCGAATGCACCAATTACAAATCCGAACGCTGCTACATTAACTACTAATTTCTTAAAGAACTTATTCATATTATTTCCTCCTTTAGATTGGTTGTTTGATAGATTTATAGATACAAAGTTGTTTTTTTCCATTAAAAAAATCCCTCCAAAACAAATTTTGATTTGAATCGGAAGAATCTTGAATTTCAACTCATAGTGTGAGTATCATTCTCCATTCTTCAGCAGCCCAGCCACCATAATGAATTTCACTTTAGGTCTGTAGACTTTGCAGTCATCGCCTTTCGAACGACTTTGCCTTTATTGCAAGAATGAGAACGATGTTTGACTCTCTCTATCTATGTCGAATTTTGTCGTCCATCACTCTCTGAAACTAATATTACTCTGTAAATCAAAAAAAGGGTAGATATAAATTTTTTCCAGTTTAACATTTAGTTACAATGTAATTTATAGGAGGATAAAAGTGATATAATCTACTTGTTGATGAATTGTAACCTGATTCGCAATAAGCGAATTTAACATTTTGTTATACTTTACAAATAAGGAGGTAATTTTTATGGCAAAGAAAAGGATTGGCGCTAATAAGGTTGAGCCGATACTCTTACATCTTTAAAATTCATCTTTCGTGAGAGATTTCTAAATACTAACATCAATGAATTTCCTGTCATTGGTCCGTTCTTTATATTTACAAAGACATATTCTCCTAATTTAGTGAAGTATCTTTCACAAAAAATACGATAAGCAGATAACTCCTTTACCAATTTTTCTGTAATAAGTATTGTATCCTTTTTTCTGCTTTTTCCAAACACCGACATACTATGATTATCAAAATCAATTTCAGACCACTTTAGATTTACTGCCTCTTGCCTACGAATGCCTGTCCCTAAAAAAGTAATAATCAACATATAGTCACGATACGCATAATACGATTTTTCCCGTTGTTTGATTCGACGATAGTAGGAAAGCATTTGTGCATTTTGTTCATCAGTAAAAACCTCAATTTTCACATCTTCTTTTTGTGGTTTTATTTTCTTTGCGGGGTTACTCTTGATAACTTCACACTCAATCATATAGTTAAGAAAAGCACGTATGCGCATCAATTTAGAATTGATCGATCCAGCCTTATTCCCTCTTTGTTGACACTCCATAAGGAACTGCCGTATTATGCTATAAGTGATTTCTCAAACTTTACTACGCCTTGAGTTGGAATACTCACCAAACGCTCTTAACATCGTTTCATAATTACGAATGTTTTCCTTTGACGTATTTTTAAATTTTCTGTCCTCAATAAAATCTTGGTAAGCAATTTTAATCAACATAAAAAGACTACCTCCCATTTTTATGAGAAGTAGTCTATTGAGTACGAAACGTGTCTACCTGCGAAATGTTCTCATTTTAATAATAATGAAAACCTTACATCATGCCCCCCTAAGGTGAGAGTGTGTAATATCTTTAACTCCGTGTGCTTTAAGTGCAGTATTTCTGGATTTTTCTAAAATTTGTCTGTAACATCTTTAACGAGAATTTACTGTTTTTCACTAGATTGCGATAGCAAAATGTTAGCATTTATTAGGAAGTTAACCTTACACCATTATTTTCTACCTCTGCTTTGAACTAAGATTTCATTATAGATTAGAAGAAACCTCTTCCATTGTCGGAATAGCCGTTATGGCACCAACCTTCGTACAAACCAATGCACCTACTTTATTACTAAAGCAAATCATTTTTTTTGAGGCGGTCGAAGTCTTCTAAAATGGACTTAAGATCCTCTTTGGCTAATTGGTAAAGGGTGGCCCCTAAAAAGCATCACCAGCACCGGTGGAATCAATTGAATCTACTTTTACACTTGGGATGATCTCACTTCTAATCCCATTAGAGAGGTAAGTCCCTTCCTTCCCTAATGTTACAGCGACAACTCCTGCACCTAGATCATGTAGGGATTTTATCCCTTCTGCTATATTATCAAGACCGGTTATGATTTGTAGTTCTTCATCACTCACTTTAACAAAATCAGCCAATGATATTCCCACTTTTGCTAGCGTAGTAAATGTTAACATATGTCCGTTCCAAAGATCCTTTCGATAATTTGGATCAAAGGAGATGAACTTTCCAGCAGCTTTTGCACTTTTCATTGAATTTATATAGGTGGATTGAAAAGGGAAAAGTAATAATATAGGACACATTACAACGTACTGTGCAGTAAAGCTTTTCATTTTTAGACAACTTTCTAGTTGTTTAGTGTAAGAAGGATTTTCTAACATTGTAGAGATATAAATTTATTAGCTTAGTCACTTTCAATAAGGATAATATATCTCCTAAATCTGAAAAGACAATATTAGAATTTTGTAGATTACATTTTCAGATATAATTGATCCAAACGTCATTATAAAACGATTTACGAAGAGTCTATAAAGTAGAAGCTCTACGATTCACCTAACAAAAGTTAAAATATAATAAATCTAGAAACGAATTGACAATATTATGATAATCTATAAAAAATGGGGTTGAAGGGGTTAGTGATCGACTTTAAGGGATTAAACTTTTTCTGACTAACTCTTCATATGCTCATGAATCGGAAGAAAAAACGAAAGGTTTTAATCGCCAACTTGAGACTACAATTAACCGTTCTATTTCAAAATGCTCTACTAGTCCTTAAATCGAGTTTTGACCCAATTTTCATATAAAGTTTAATCACTTGGTTTTATATTAGATAAAGAGAAAGGTAAAATACAACACCAAGTTATGAAAGATGGTCTAATGATAGATGAAACGAAGAATGCCTTTACGTTAGTCATAGTTATTAAGTTAATATCAACCTCTAAATAAGGAGTGTTATGTATGTTACGAGTTATGTATGTTTCTTATTGATTTTACTCATTTTACAGTAACATCAATTATTAAGTCTTTTAAAAAATAACCCTTTTTCTAATCTACATTACTGTGTGACAATTTTCTTTACTTGTCTATATCAATTCATATCCTTTCTAAGATAAACCAATTACCATAAATATTGTTTTCATATACCTGGCTAATAGATTATCACCTATCCCTTCCATAAGTATTTATATTAGTCAATGATTGGCCACAATCTATTCATGCTTGACCATAAATTTCTAAGTAAATGGTAGTATATTATAGTTTAAGTTAATTAAAGTATAAAATTGGAAGAACATTTAAGAAATGTACCACTTTATCCGATATATATAAGAGTATATCTTAAAGGAGACAACCAATGGAGAAGACTGGCTATATTCTTGGAGTTTTTCTACAAATTGTATTTACCTTAATTTATTTTCTAACAGTAGCAGCATTAATCAGTGACCTTAGCTATTTTTATGATAGACAAGCATTTGCAGGTGCTGAAAGAGTGCTATATGCAGGTTTCTTCAATCAATTAATTCTTTATACGGTTATATATGTCGTTCTAATGATTATTGCACAGGCATTTAAATCAGCTTATAAACGGTTGAAGAAGAAACAAAAATTAGAACAGAGGAAACTATCAAGTTAGAGTTTTGATATGTAGCCGATTGGCTGGTTTGAGTTCAATATTGCATTGACTTAAACCAGCCAATTTTACTTTTATACGTTTATTATTTTTGTAATGCATGTACTACTCAATAAATACTTTTGAGTCTTTAATAAGGGTTTTAATACTTCACTATCAAAAGCTTCTTCTTTGAGGTTCCCCCAAAAAGTAATACAAAAAAGTATCTAGATTCATTCTTAGTAACTGCATGACCTAACCTTTCCGCCAAATCAAGATTTTAGTATATGATAATTAGAATAGTATTATATACTAAAAATTGGAATTACCTATATAGAAAGGAGAATTATGAGTTAATGTTAAATTCTATTTTTAGCTTTATTCAAAGCACACAAAAAGAAGCTAATCAAAGATATACTCAAAGAATATTAGATTCATGGTTTAAAGCTGATCATATTTTCTCAGTAGAAGTTACTCCAGAAACGGAATGTATATTTGAATCACTCTCCATTGAAGAACCAATTAAATTAGTATGCGATTATAATATGCCTCCATTCAATAGTTCCAAATACGATACATATCCAGCAGAGTTAGAAAGACTAAGAGATTATTTCAGTCAAGAGTTTGGAATTGCAATATATACTGATAAAACAAATCAGAAACTTGGTTATTTACCATTATTAAAAAATCCTGAATCAGACTTTGCTAGAGAAGGTTCGTACAAACATGCTATACATGATTTACTGAAAAAAAACATAAAGATATATTCTAAACTGGTAAGAGTGGAAAGAAATGATAGTCCTATAAAACCTCTTAGACCAAAGCTAAATTTTCATTACCCAGAAAGGATATATGTAGTTGAATTTCATATCAATACAGACTTAGAGAAACTAAATAAAAAAGTAAAAGAACGACTTCGATATTTAGAAAAACAGAAAATTGAACGAGAAAAAGAAGCTGCAACTTTTAGATCTACTCCCAAAAGTACCCATGTTTATGATAAAGATAATTATTTAGATTCCAGCAGTGTTTGGGATGATTATGATGAAGATGGTGTGCCTTATGAGGATTATGAAAGAAACGAGCCTTTTAATGATGATTTCTTAGACGATGATACAAATGATTTAAAAGATGTGGATAATACTAAAGAAGAAATAAGTTCTAGAAGTGATTGATGAAGATGGTATACCTTATGAGGATTATAAAAAATGATCACTAAACTCCGATAATGTTCTTTGTTGCGTAGCTTAAGTATACTACGCAACAGAATCCACTTTACAATCTAAAAAGGTTACAGAAATTTAGAGACAAATCTGTTTTTAACGGTACGATATGTTAATTTTTTAAATAGGAAGAGCAGTGGCTCCAATAGGAGTATAATAAATAAATAAAGTAATAACCATAACCCACCCTTGAGTTTACAGAGGGTGGGTTATTCATTACTCACAACACAACATCTCTATTTCTCCCCTAATTCATTACAAATCATTCAAAATACAAATCCTCCTTTGCTACCACACACTATCAATTTCCTGATTTATTTATTGAATGTTTCTTATTTTCATTGGAAATAATGAACTTTTAGCAACAAAATTTATATATGAAAGTGAGGAATGCCTATGCAAGGACATTTTTACAGAAGAAATTGTAAATGCAAAAAGAAAAAATGCACTTGTGGTTCAAAATGGGCTTTCACCGTCGATATTGGACTAGATCCATTCACCGGGAAAAGAAAGCAAAAGGTAAAAAGCGGTTTTAATACTAAGCAGGAAGCTGAAGAATCGGCTGCCACTCTTATTCATGAAATTTACCAAGGAACATATTTAGAGGAAACAGACAAAACCTTCAGTGACTTTGCTAAGGAATGGCTGCCTATCTATAGTGAATCAAAGGATGTTAAGCCCGGAACTATTCGTGTTCGACTTCATGAAATTGGGAGGTTATTACCCTACTTTGCTCAATTAAAATTGAAAGACATCACAAGAAAGATGTACCAAGATGCTCTCAATGATTTAAAAGATCAAGGGTTAGCTGATAGTACAAGGGAAGGGATTAATCGTACAGGGAGAATGATACTCCGAAAGGCCTTAGAACTGGAGATTATTAAGAAGGACCCTACGGAATTTGCTTATGTGAAGAAGGATAGGAAAACGATTGAACAACTCGAAGAAGAGGAAGTTCCAAATTACTTAGAAAAAGAAGAACTTGCCTTGTTTTTAGAAACAGCAAAACAAAATGGCCTTGAACATGATTACTTAGTGTTTTTAATACTCGCCTATACTGGAATGAGGGTTGGAGAGTTAGTTGCTCTCAAGTGGAAGGATATAGACTTCCTAAACCATACGATAAGTATTACCAAGACGTATTATAATCCAAATAACAATACCGTGGAGTATCAATTAGTCACACCCAAAACCCGAAAATCAAGGCGGAAAATTGTAGTAGATGAAGATGTTATTCAAACTTTAAAGGATCACAAGGAAGCTCAAAATCAAGTAAGAATGCGATTAGGTGACGATTATTACAATAGGGATTTTATCTTTGCTAAGAAGGAGAGACAATTCGGTTATCCCATCGTGATTAAAAATGTGAGAGACCGAATGAAAAGGCTGCTTAGAATAGCTGGCCTAAATGAAGAATTAACACCACATAGCTTAAGGCATACACACACCTCCCTACTTGCCGAAGCCAATGTGTCACTCGAACAAATCATGGACCGGCTCGGCCATACTGATGACCAAATTATAAAGAATGTGTATCTCCACGTTACGAAAGAAATGAAAAAAGAAGCTTCCCAAAAGTTCAGTGAACTCATGAGAAGCCTCCGTTAATTTACCTCAATGTTAGCAAAATGTTAGCAAACCACTCTCACCTTACCAACAAACCCAGTCATATCAAGGGTTGAGACGGCTTATTACATCATGCCGCCCATTCCACCCATGCCGCCCATATCAGGCATTCCGCCACCAGCGTTATCTTCTGGTAGGTCTGCAACTACTGCTTCAGTAGTTAAGAACATAGCTGATACAGATGCAGCGTTTTGAAGTGCAGAACGTGTAACCTTAGTTGGGTCAACGATACCAGCTTCGATCATGTTTACCCATGCGCCAGTTGCAGCGTTGAAACCAATTCCAACTTCTTCATGCTTTAGACGTTCTACAACGACTGATCCTTCCAGACCTGCGTTGTGAGCGATTTGACGAACTGGCTCTTCAAGTGCACGTAGAACAATCTTGATTCCAGTTGCTACATCACCTTCAGCTTCGATTGAAGCTACTTTATTATATACGTTTACTAGGGCAGTACCACCACCAGCAACGATTCCTTCTTCAACAGCAGCGCGAGTTGAGTTAAGTGCATCTTCAATACGAAGCTTACGCTCTTTTAACTCAGTTTCAGTTGCAGCACCAACTTTAATTACTGCTACACCACCAGCTAACTTAGCTAGACGCTCTTGTAATTTTTCTTTATCGAATTCAGAAGTAGTTTCTTCTACTTGTGCACGGATTTGGTTCACACGAGCTGCGATTGCTGCAGTGTCTCCAGCACCTTCTACGATTGTTGTATTTTCTTTTGTTACAACAATCTTAGCTGCACGACCTAGTTGAGTGATGTTTGCAGATTTAAGGTCAAGACCTAAATCTTCAGTGATCACTTCACCACCAGTTAATGTAGCGATATCTTCTAACATTGCTTTACGACGGTCACCGAATCCAGGAGCTTTAACTGCTACTGCATTGAATGTTCCACGTAATTTGTTTACTACTAGAGTTGCAAGAGCTTCCCCTTCAACATCTTCAGCAATTAGTAATAGAGATTTACCTTGTTGTACTACTTGCTCAAGAACTGGAAGAATTTCTTGAATACTAGTGATTTTCTTGTCAGTGATTAACACATATGGATTTTCTAATACAGCTTCCATTTTGTCTGAATCAGTTACCATGTAAGGTGAAGCATATCCACGGTCAAATTGCATACCTTCTACAACTTCTAATTCAGTAGAGAAACCTTTAGATTCTTCAATTGTGATAACACCGTCGTTACCAACGCGCTCCATTGCTTCAGCGATTAATTGACCAACTTCTTCGTCAGCAGCAGAAATCGAAGCAACTTGTGCAATTGAAGCTTTTCCTTCGATTGGCTTAGAAATAGCTTGTAGCTCTTCTACAGCTGCAAGAGTTGCTTTTTCAATTCCTTTACGGATACCCATTGGGTTTGCACCAGCAGTAACGTTCTTTAATCCTTCACGGATCATTGCTTGAGCTAATACAGTTGCAGTTGTTGTACCGTCACCAGCAACATCGTTTGTTTTGCTAGCTACTTCAGCAACAAGCTTTGCACCCATGTTTTCAAACGCATCTTCTAATTCGATTTCTTTTGCAATTGTTACACCATCATTAGTAATTAATGGAGAACCATACTTTTTCTCAAGAACCACGTTACGACCTTTTGGTCCAAGTGTTACTTTAACAGCATTTGCAAGTGCGTCTACACCGCGAAGCATAGAGCGACGAGCTTCTTCACTAAATTTAATTTCTTTTGCCATTTGTAAAGACCTCCTCAAAGTTTTTATTTTTATGTTGTTCTATGATATAGAGCTGTTTATTAACCGATAACAGCTAAAATGTCGCTTTCGCGTAAAATTAAGTATTCATTGCCTTCGTACTTTACTTCAGTACCAGCATATTTTGAGAAGATGATACGATCGCCTTCAGACAATTCTAGAGCAACACGCTCACCACTGTCTAACACACGACCTGTTCCAACAGCTACAACTTTTCCTTCTTGTGGCTTTTCTTTTGCAGAGTCTGGTAATACGATACCACTTGCAGTTTTTTCTTCTGATTGAACTAGTTCAATAACAACACGATCACCTAATGGCTTTAACAAGTGAAACAACCTCCTCAATTAATTAACGTTATTTTTTACCTTTTTATTAGCACTCAACCATCTTGAGTGCTAACACAATTATTATATTAATGAATCTCGATTTTTTTTGCAAGTATTTACTATTAATTTTTTTAAAAAGAATGATGGTTTTTATGTAATGAAACATAATAGAGGACATAAGTATCTCTAAGACAAACTTTTTCGTACACCCTTCTAAATTATGTCACAACTTCTAAAATATAAACCTCTAGTGAAACTTTTTTAGCAAAAATCGTATTACTAATAGTTATTAAGTGAACTATGGTAAAATATGAAGGGATAAACTGACATTGAATTTTCTATAAGACAAAGGAGCTATTCATTTGGAAAAACGATATTGGTATGTAATCTTAACGTATATTTTAATGCAAATATCTAGCTTAATTGGAGTACCTATTCTGTTGAAACTAAATATTGTCACAGGTGAAAATACAAGGGAAGCCATTACACTCGCTTCTACCTATTGGATTATCATAAGTTTCACCCTGGGATTAATAATAACTCTACTATTAATGAGAAGAGATCTTGCTGTAAATGACCGCAGCATTGAGCGTTCGCCTTTGGGAGCGACGATTGGATGGTCGATCGGTGGTATTTTTCTTGCGATGCTAGCACAAGGTATTGCAGCAAATATTGAAGTGCAGTTATTTGGGGTCGATCCAGGCTCGGAAAACACCCAACAAATCATGGATCTTGTTAGAATGACACCATTTCTCATCATTGTTGTATCTGTAATTGGACCTATTTTAGAGGAGATTATTTTTAGAAAAATCGTTTTTGGAACACTCTATAAACGATTTAACTTTTTCATCTCTGCACTATTAAGCTCCGTCTTATTTGCTGCAGTGCATATGGAATTTGAACACATATTACTTTATTCCGCGATGGGCTTCACATTTGCCTTTTTATATGTAAAAACAAAACGAATTATTGTTCCTATTTTTGCACATGTCGCGATGAATACACTCGTGGTTGTGATTCAAACAGTGTTTGCTGAAGATATTGAGCGTATCTTAGAGGAAGCAGAGCAATTACAAGGATTTATTTCCTGGTTGATTTAATTTAGTATTTGGAGGATCATGTATGCGTCGTATTTCTCCCTTGTTCATGGGGTTCATTTATTTATTAATGGGATTTCTTTTTACCTATCTAGCAGTAGGTAGTGCAACTGAAACAGTGTGGAATTTCTCAACCATTTTACTTATGCTAGTCGCTACATTTGATTTTGGTGTCGCGATAAGAATGTTTCTTTTACATCAAAAGATTAAAAAAATAAAGGATAAACAATAAAAGATAAGTAGTTCCATTTTGGAGTACAAACTCGAAAATAGCAGTTCAAAAGGACTGCTATTTTCTTGTATAATCGTAGATATATTCACTGTTAAAATTGCAGCCTTTTCTTAAATACCAATTTTTATAAGATTATTCTGTAAAAATGTTATTCTATAAACAGAGCTTAATTAAAGGATCATAGCAAGTCCGAGATGCGTAGTATATATATTGGATACTACGTATATTTTTATTCACGGTCACCTTTGAAGCCATCGTTACTCGTATTTGACTTTAACTACGCCCGCCGTAGATAAAACTAGAGGAAAAGATTTCCCTTAATTCATAAATAGCATTGAAAACAGCATAAATAGAGGGAGAAATTTCCCTAATTTGACTAGAAACACTTGAAAATAGGTGGTTTTGTTTTATATAAGTGGAAAAACTCCCCCTATTTACCTCAAAACCTGCTCTAATCTGTAAATAGCGGAAAAATCTACGCTTATTTTTTTCGCTAGGGTTTTTATTTTTAAAATAGCATACGAATCTAATTCGAATTCGTATGCTAAAATTGATTTTCTTATTTTGCGCTCTTGAACTGGTTTACTTAAATAAAAGAGGCAATCCCTTATGTAATGCATTGGCATAACACTTGGGATTACCTCTTTTTTTATGGCTTTTTAGAACAAATCGTTATTTTATAAATCATTCTCATGAAGCATTTCCGCTTGTTTTGCTTTACGATATGCTCCTCTTGAGACAAGTATACTGACTTCATATAATCCTAGTAACGGAATCGTCACCATTAAATGAGATAGTAGCTCTGGTGGAGTGATTAGACCACCTATTACCAGCAGAATGAAATAAGCATATTTTCGAACCTGGACTAAAAACATTGGTGTTACAATTCCTAATCTTGTTAAAAACATAATGACCACTGGCAACTGAAATAAGAAACCAAAAGGTAATGTTAACTGAAGTAGAAATTGAAAATATTCATTTATCCCGATCACTTGTTGAATATCAAGTCGCTCTGCCAATCGGCCCATGAAATTTACAACAAAGGGAAAAAGGATGAAATATGAAAATGATAGCCCTAGCAAAAATAATCCCACCGAAATAGGAATATAGCTTAACGTTACTTTTCGCTCTTTTTCATATAAACCTGGACTAACAAACGCCCATAATTGAAACAGAATAAGAGGTGAAGTAATAATAAAAGCGATCACGAAAGCAAACTGCATGTAAATTTTAATAGGATCTGTTAAGCGAAAGGCATTCATCGTTAATTCTTTCGCTTCCTCTGCTTGTTGTAAAAATACAATCGTTGGCTCAGCTAGAAAAAAGCCACCAATTGCTGCAAAGAAGAAGAAAACGACCACAAAAATCAGTCGTTTTCGAAGTTCACCTATATGATCATATATTGACATTTCTTTTTCAGTCATTATGTTCATCCTAACTTACTACTTGATCTCTTTTTTGTTATGATCATCATCATCATCTGCTAACCCTTTTGTAGCATTTTTAAATTCACGTAAGGTGTTACCTGCTGCTTTCCCAAGCTCTGGTAATTTTTTAGGACCAAATATGAGTAGTGCAACAAAAACGATCAAAAAGATACTTCCTATTCCTAGATTCATGTCCTATCACCTCCTTAAGATTAATCTCTATCTATCATAATAACACCTATTTATTCACTTGGATAATGTTTAAGAAAATAAACTAATGATTGTAATTCAACCGCTAAATCAATATGATGAACTCTTAATGTGTCAGGGACATTTATCCGTGCTGGTGTAAAGTTTAGTATCCCCTTAACCCCTTTATTTACCAAACGGTCTGTGACAGTTTGAGCAACAGATGCTGGAATGGTCAAAATCGCAACTGTTACATCCTCGGGAAGCTGTTCCTCTAAATGGTCCAGATGGTAGACAGGTACCCCACCAATCATCGTTCCAATCTTAGATTCATCCACATCAAATGCTAAATCAATTTTCGTATTATTATTTTTCGAAAAATTATAGTTTAAAAATGCTGTTCCTAAATTCCCCACTCCAATTAGTGCGACCTTCGTTGTTTCATCTTGGTCTAGCGTTTTTCTAAAGAAGGATAACAAATAATTAACATTATAGCCATATCCTTTTTTACCCAACGCCCCAAAATATGAAAAGTCACGTCTAATTGTAGCAGAATCAACCTTTACCGCATCACTAAGTTCAGCGCTTGATACCCTTTGCTTCCCTGATGCATGCAAGTTTTTGATAAATCGATAATATAATGGTAACCGCTTGGCTGTTGCCTGTGGTATTTTCGATTGATTGTCACTCATCATAAATCCCCCGCATTCTTACATCTATCTGCTTGGAATGTCTCTTTTAAAGTCTCCGTTTTTTCCACCCGTCTTTTCCAAAAGAAAAGTAGGGCCAATGATCATTCCTTTATCTACAGCTTTACACATATCATAAATGGTTAACGAGCAAACAGAAGCAGCCGTTAACGCTTCCATCTCTACGCCAGTACTTCCTTTTGTTTTTACTTCAACAATGATACGTAACTCATATTTGTCTTTAGTATTGTTCCAAGAAAAAGATATATCCACACCGTTAAGTGCTAATGGATGACACATTGGTATAATATCTGATGTTTTTTTAGCAGCCATAATCCCCGCTACCTGCGCTACAGCTAATACATCACCTTTTTTTATCTGATGGTTCGTAATTTGTTGAAAGATTTCTTCATTCACAATAATGCTTGATTGTGCAAGGGCTATTCGAACAGAAGATGCTTTATCAGAGATGTCAACCATCTTAGCTCGTCCTTGTTCATTAAAATGCGTAAATTCTGACATGAGTAGCATTCACCTCTATTTATGACTATACACTATTTCCTTGTTTCTGTCTTAATTCTTATGTGAACAATTTGAGTTCTTGCCCACCCTTGACATAATAAGCTAAACTTATAGTAGAAACAAGAGGTGAACTGCGATGATTTTATTACAAGTGAATCAAGTAAAAAAATTCTTTGGTGCTGAACTTATTTTATCGAATATAAAACTAGAAGTACAATCGAAAGATAGAATTGCCATCGTTGGTCGTAACGGTGCTGGTAAATCTACTTTATTAAAAATGATTGCGGGCCAGTTATCTATTGATGGCGGAGATATTATTAAACCGAAAACCGTCACCATCGATTATTTAGCGCAAAACACTGGACTCGAATCTTCCTTAACGATATGGGATGAAATGCTTACAGTCTTCGAATCACTAAGAGCACTAGAGAAGGAATTAAGACAGCTAGAAGTAAAGATGGGTGATCCGTCAGCCTTTGCTAATGAAACAGAGTATCAAAGGCTATTAACTGAATATGATCAGCTACAGGTCCAGTATAAGGATAATGGTGGCTATCAGTATGAAGCTCACATCCGCTCTATTTTACACGGATTTAATTTTTCGGACTTTGATTACACTACGAAAATTTCATCCTTAAGCGGTGGCCAAAAAACAAGACTAGCTCTTTGTAAACTTTTATTAAGAAAACCTGACCTACTAGTGCTGGACGAGCCTACTAACCACTTGGATATTAGTACATTAAGCTGGTTAGAGCAATATTTACAAGGCTATCCTGGGGCCATTTTAATTGTGTCACATGATCGTTACTTTTTAGACAAGGTAGTTACACAGGTGTATGAAATTTCGAGAACTACCTCGTCTAAATATACGGGGAACTATAGTGATTATTTAAAACAAAAAGCAGAAAACTATGTTCTTGAAATGAAAAAGTTTGAAAAGCAGCAAGAAGAAGTCGAAAAGTTAAAAGACTTTGTTGCGCGCAACCTTGCGAGAGCATCTACGACTAAAAGAGCACAAAGCCGTCGTAAGCAATTGGAGCGCATGGAGCTTTTAACCAGACCTCAAGGAGATGAAAAATCTGCTTCCTTCCGATTTGATATTGAAAGACAAAGTGGAAATGATGTATTACAAGCACGAGATATTTCCGTCGGATATAACTCTTTAGAACCAATTGTTAAAAACATTCATTTCTCGATTACCCGTGGTGATAGTATTGCCCTTGTTGGACCTAACGGGATCGGAAAATCAACTCTTCTTAAGGCCATCACTAAGGACTTAGATGTACTCGAAGGAAGCTTCGCGTTCGGTTCACATGTTTCAATTGGCTACTATGATCAAGAGCAAGCGAACTTGAAATCTAATAAACGAGTACTAAATGAGCTTTGGGATGATTATCCGTTATTACCGGAGAAAGAAATCAGAACGGTACTTGGAAATTTCCTTTTTTCTGGAGACGATGTGCTTAAAATTGTCTCAACCTTAAGTGGCGGAGAAAAAGCGCGATTAGCATTAGCTAAACTCATGCTACAAAAATCAAACCTATTAATCCTGGATGAGCCGACAAACCATCTTGACTTGGATAGTAAGGAAGTACTAGAAAATGCACTTATCGACTATCCTGGCACCATTCTTTTCGTCTCACATGACCGCTACTTTATTAATAGGTTAGCAACTAAAGTCTATGAGCTTTCAAGAGAAGCTTTGACAGAATATCTAGGTGATTATGATTACTATGTTGAAAAAAAACAAGAACAAGAAGAGCTAAAGCAACTAGCTGCACAAGCTGAAGCGGCTAATGGTAAAAAAGTAGAGCAAGTTCATGATAAAACTAGCTACGAAAACGAAAAAGAAGCGAAAAAGCTGGAAAGACAGCGAAAAAGAAGAATCGAGGAAATCGAACTAGAAATTAGTTCCCTTGAGGAAAAGCTTGAGAACAATGAACAACTACTATGTGATCCAGAGATCTACCAGGACCATGAGAAAGTGCAAGAAATTAATAATGAAAACCAAAGCTACTCAAGTAAGCTGGAATTGTTAATGGAAGAATGGGAACAACTTTTAGAAAACAGTGGATAACTTTTTATCTGCTGTTTTTTTTATGTGATTTTTCTAATTGAGTTTAAAAATTATACACATTTTATTAGTTATCAACGTAGTTATGCACATTATCCACACAAAAATTGGTGGTTATCCACATTTTCGTTACTAAATGACTAGTTGTTGTTTCAATGGGTTGAATTAGTTATCCACAATATAGAGTGGAGGTGTCGGGAAGTTATTCACAAATTTATAATAAGTTTGTGGAAAGTTAGTTATTTTATGTAGTGGTTGGGAGTGTTTAATTGTAGAGTGAGTGCTTTGAGTGATTGTAGGATTGCTTCTTTGTTGTGCTTGTTTTCACTTTTTCTAGGACTAACTTGCATTATGGTTACCTAATCCTTTTTTATTCTAGGGCTAACGGCTTCTGAATGCTCCTTTGCTTTGCTTACCTTACTCTCCCACTTATTTTAGGACGAACGGCTCCTGATGGCCCCTTATTACCCTACTCCCACTTATTCAAGGATGAACTCTTCTGGATACCTCCTTTGATTCTCTTTTCACCTTCAACACCCTCCTATATCGGGCACGACCCTCTAATCCACTCACAACTTCCTTCAATCAACATTAAAAGTGAACCAAAGCCCCCTTTTAGTTACCTCACAAAAAAACAACAAAAAAAGCCAATGCAAAAGCATCAGCTTAACTCTATATCTAGTCCCGGGTTAGCATTTAGACTATAATCCGACTTTCTACCTTTTTCAAACATGACACTACCCACCGCTGCGATCATCGCAGCATTATCTGTACATAACTCCAGCGGAGGAATTATTAATTCAACCTCTTTTACACTTGCAAAGCTTTCTTCAAGGCTTCTTCGTAGTCCTTTATTAGCCGCAACTCCACCAGCTAAGAGAACCTGTTTCACATCAAACTCCACAGCCGCTTTCATCGTTTTAGACACTAAAACCTCAATGACACTCTCTTGGAAGCTAGCAGCTAAATCCTTCGGCTCAATGTTCTCTCCACGTTGCTCTGCATTATGAAGTGTATTGATCACTGCCGACTTTAACCCACTAAAACTAAAATCATAAGAACCTTCCTCTAGCCAAGCACGAGGTAACTTGATCGAAGGCGTTCCCTCGTGGGCAAGACGATCAATATGAGGTCCACCTGGATAAGGCAGTTGTAGCGTTCTAGCTACTTTATCATACGCTTCTCCTGCTGCATCATCTCTCGTCTCCCCAATTACCTTAAACACACCATGCTCTTCCATTAGCACAAGCTCAGTATGGCCGCCAGAGACAACTAATGATAATAAAGGAAATTTAAATTCCGTCAGAATACGATTAGCATATATATGGCCAGCAATATGGTGTACACCGACTAAAGGGATTCCGTGAGCAAATGATAAAGCTTTCGCTGCATTAACACCTATTAGCAGCGCACCTACTAGTCCTGGCCCTTCAGTTACAGCAATCGCATCAATATCATCGTATGTTACATTTGCTTTATTCATTGCTTCTTCGATTACCATCGTAATTTCTTCAACATGATGTCTAGAAGCAATTTCAGGAACAACCCCCCCGAATCGTTTATGACTTTCGATCTGTGAGGCTACAACATTGCTTAAGATTTCACGACCATTTTTTAAAATAGCAACGGCTGTTTCATCACAGCTTGTTTCAATCCCCATTACGATTTGATCAGTTTTCATATAAATTCACCCACATCACAATTGCGTCTTCTTGGTTATCAGTATAATAATTCTTACGGATACCACCCTTAGTAAATCGATGTTTTATGTATAATGATTGTGCTATAACATTTGAAACTCGAACCTCAAGTGTCATTCGAATGGCCCCTAATTCCTTCGCCGTTTCTTTGACCTTGATTAATAGTAATTCTCCGAGCTTCCTTCCTCGATATTCGGGTAGCACAGCGATATTCGTGACATGAGCTTCATCCATAACAAGCCACATCCCACAGTACCCAATCACTTTTTCATTTTCGACCATGACAATATATTGAGCAAAATGATTATTCATGATTTCATTATAAAAAGCTTCTCTGCTCCATGGCGTCGCAAATGAAGCATGTTCTATCACGAGGACTTCGTCAATATCCTCTAAATTCATCAATCTAAATGTAACTGTTGCTTCCATGAACTCACCTTCATCATTACTTATTAGTTGCTAGCCAATTTGCTTCTGCTTCTGCAAGTCGAATATAATTCGGAACAAATGAATGAACTTCTTCTTCATCCTTAGATAAGCCTATAAGGGCAAGCTCACTCGGTCTAGGGTTATTACTAGTATAAGATGCAAACAATGCAAGCTCTCCTAATTCCTCTTCAATGACAGCTTTATGTAGCTCTAAATCATTTCCTATGAATAACGTTTGTGTATTATTTCCCTTTAAGTCAGATAGCCAGTCCTTTAATAAAATAATTGCATCCTCTTTTTGACTAACCAATAGCCCATCTGATGAATAAGAATATAAACCAGTATAAACCTGTCCTCTTCTTGCATCAAACAAAGGCGAAATCATCCCATCAAAATATCGCCCATTAGCGGCTAATACTTCTAAACTAGACACACCAACTAACGGTATATTTAGCGTCCATGCTAAAGTTTTAGCAATTGTTACACCAATTCTAACACCTGTATATGACCCAGGTCCTTTTGCAACAACAATTTTATTTAATTCATTTGGTCTTACATCACATTCCTTCAACAGTTGCTCAATCGCAGGCATGACTCTAACCGAATGATTCTTTTTCAGATTGGTTATTACCTCACCAATCACCTTCGTATCATCTAGTAGAGCAATACCCATGACTAAATTTGATGTATCAATTGATAAAACCTTCATTATTCAAATAGCTCCTTACATAATTGTATGTAACGCGACCCAATTGGCTCAAAAGTAATTTGACGTGTTGAATCACCTTGATGAGTAATCGTAATCACTAATCTCGATTCAGGCAAATACTCTTTGATAAGCTCTGCCCACTCCACGACAGAAACTCCTTCACCTTCAAAATATTCATCAAAGCCCAAATCCTCTTCACTTTCAGCTAACCTATATACATCCATGTGATAAAGAGGAAGACGACCTTTGTATTCTTTTATAATGGTAAAAGTGGGACTATTCACATTTCTAGTGATCCCTAACCCTTTTGCTAACCCTTTTGTAAATGTTGTTTTGCCAGCCCCTAAGTCTCCTTCAAGTGTAATCACATCACCTGGTTTTAAAAGTTCTCCCAGTCTTTGAGAAAACTCTAAAGTTTCATCAGAGGAATTGGTCTTAAACACAAATTGCTCCATAACATCACCTTGTTTATTTTTTAAAATGATTATACCCTTTTTTCTCTAGTGTGATAAGTGAGTTATCCTTGCTTAATAACACTTTAGGTTCCCCACTAGAAACACTTCCTATCTTAGTTAAACTAGTATCCCCATTTAGTTTAACCTTTTTCCAATCCGTTTCTGACATTGTGCCAATTAATTCAAAATCTTCTCCACCGAACAATGCTTTCTCCATAAAACCAGTTGGATCATATGTTTGTAACGCCTTACTAATTGGCAATAATTCAGCTAGTAATGTTATGGTAACATTACTAGCTTCCGCAAGTTCATTTGCCTCACTTGCAACACCATCACTTACATCATTTAAAGATACGCGTGATAGATTAGTCAATAATCGCCCAATTTCAACTCTAGGAGAAGGAATCTGGTGTCTTTTCACTAAAAACTGCTCGTGCTCTGTGAATGAGTCATGTCTTCCTCTTGCTAATAAGAGCTCAAGTCCTCCGCTAGAATCGCCAACAGTCCCTGTTACAAATACAACATCACCATCTTTAGCACTACTTCTTAATAACTCTTGTCCCTTTTCAGTCTCTCCTATTACTGTTACTGTAATCATTAAAGATTCCCTAGATGATACAGTATCTCCACCAATTAAATCTATTTTATATGTATCTGCTAACGTGTTCATACCATCGTAGATTTCCACTAACTCATCTTCAGTCCAACGATTAGATATCGCTATGGAAACTAAAAAGTATAGAGGTTTTCCTCCCATTGCTGCAATATCGCTAATATTAACAGCCAAGGCTTTATAACCCAATTGAAAAGGAGACATTGTTTCCTTTGTAAAATGAATTTCCTCCACTAATGTATCGGTACATACGATTTGCGCGTAATCTTTTGTTGGAAGATACACAGCCGCATCATCGCCAATACCCGTTACAAGCGAGGAGGTTTGATGTATTTTAGTTGGACGAATCCGATTAATAAAAGAAAACTCATCCTGTATAGACATTTTAATCACACCTATGAATTAATTATTATGGTTAGTTCTAGTTTACAGTATTTTAATCCTTTCTACAAAGCACCTAAAAAAATGCAAAAAAAAACGAAACATCAGTTTCGAATTAGTTACTTTATATGGCGGTCCCGACCGGGATCGAACCGGCGATCTCCTGCGTGACAGGCAGGCATGTTAACCGCTACACCACGGGACCTTAATATTTAAAGTTGATTTAGTTATTTACTTTGGATATTTGCTTAAAATACCTTCGGTATTTTTCGCAAAACGCCATAGAAGTATTTCATGTGGAAGTAAGCGTTTGGTTGCGGGGACAGGATTTGAACCTGCGACCTTCGGGTTATGAGCCCGACGAGCTACCAGACTGCTCCACCCCGCGATAATAAGAATTATTCCATTGTCGTTCTTCACCAGAGCATTGACTGTCCCGATTTCAGGAAGCTAAATCAAGTAGCTGTTCAATCGGTACAACTCGCAGATTATTCATGAAGCATATGCTCGTTGCTCCACCCCGCGATAATAAAAATGAAAAGCCTAGCGACGTCCTACTCTCACAGGGGGAGTCCCCCAACTACCATCGGCGCTGAAGAGCTTAACTTCCGTGTTCGGTATGGGAACGGGTGTGACCTCTTCGCCATCATCACTAGACTTATGAAAGTTCGCACCTTCAAAACTAGATAACGTTCAGACATTCATTAATTATTTGGTTAAGTCCTCGATCGATTAGTATCAGTCAGCTACACACGTCACCGCGCTTCCACCTCTGACCTATCAACCTCGTCATCTTCGAGGGATCTTACTAGCTTGCGCTATGGGAAATCTCATCTTGAGGGGGGCTTCATGCTTAGATGCTTTCAGCACTTATCCCGTCCACACATAGCTACCCAGCGATGCCCTTGGCAGAACAACTGGTACACCAGCGGTGTGTCCATCCCGGTCCTCTCGTACTAAGGACAGCTCCTCTCAAATTTCCTACGCCCACGACGGATAGGGACCGAACTGTCTCACGACGTTCTGAACCCAGCTCGCGTACCGCTTTAATGGGCGAACAGCCCAACCCTTGGGACCGACTACAGCCCCAGGATGCGATGAGCCGACATCGAGGTGCCAAACCTCCCCGTCGATGTGGACTCTTGGGGGAGATAAGCCTGTTATCCCCGGGGTAGCTTTTATCCGTTGAGCGATGGCCCTTCCATGCGGAACCACCGGATCACTAAGCCCGACTTTCGTCCCTGCTCGACTTGTAGGTCTCGCAGTCAAGCTCCCTTGTGCCTTTACACTCTACGAATGATTTCCAACCATTCTGAGGGAACCTTTGGGCGCCTCCGTTACATTTTAGGAGGCGACCGCCCCAGTCAAACTGCCCACCTGACACTGTCTCCCATGCCGATTTAGGCATGTGGGTTAGAATTTCAATACAGCCAGGGTAGTATCCCACCGACGCCTCCACCGAAGCTGGCGCTCCGGCTTCTAAGGCTCCTACCTATCCTGTACAAGCTGTACCAAAATTCAATATCAGGCTACAGTAAAGCTCCACGGGGTCTTTCCGTCCTGTCGCGGGTAACCTGCATCTTCACAGGTACTATAATTTCACCGAGTCTCTCGTTGAGACAGTGCCCAGATCGTTACACCTTTCGTGCGGGTCGGAACTTACCCGACAAGGAATTTCGCTACCTTAGGACCGTTATAGTTACGGCCGCCGTTTACTGGGGCTTCGATTCAAAGCTTCTCTTGCGATAACCTCTCCTCTTAACCTTCCAGCACCGGGCAGGTGTCAGCCCCTATACTTCGCCTTGCGGCTTCGCAGAGACCTGTGTTTTTGCTAAACAGTCGCCTGGGCCTATTCACTGCGGCTTATCAGGGCTATTCACCCTAATAAGCACCCCTTCTCCCGAAGTTACGGGGTCATTTTGCCGAGTTCCTTAACGAGAGTTCTCTCGAACACCTTAGGATTCTCTCCTCGCCTACCTGTGTCGGTTTGCGGTACGGGCACCTCTCACCTCGCTAGAGGCTTTTCTTGGCAGTGTGAAATCAGGAACTTCGGTACTTTATTTCCCTCGCCATCACAGCTCAGCCTTAACGATTCGCGGATTTGCCTACGAATCAGCCTTACTGCTTGGACGCGCATATCCAACAGCGCGCTTACCCTATCCTTCTGCGTCCCCCCATTGCTCAAACGGTGAGGAGGTGGTACAGGAATTTCAACCTGTTGTCCATCGCCTACGCCTTTCGGCCTCGGCTTAGGTCCCGACTTACCCTGAGCGGACGAGCCTTCCTCAGGAAACCTTAGGCATACGGTGGAGGGGATTCTCACCCCTCTTTCGCTACTCATACCGGCATTCTCACTTCTAAGCGCTCCACCAGTCCTTCCGGTCTGACTTCACTGCACTTAGAACGCTCTCCTACCATTGTTCTAAAAGAACAATCCACAGCTTCGGTGATACGTTTAGCCCCGGTACATTTTCGGCGCAGAGTCACTCGACCAGTGAGCTATTACGCACTCTTTAAATGGTGGCTGCTTCTAAGCCAACATCCTGGTTGTCTGGGCAACTCCACATCCTTTTCCACTTAACGTATACTTTGGGACCTTAGCTGGTGGTCTGGGCTGTTTCCCTCTTGACTACGGATCTTATCACTCGCAGTCTGACTCCTGAATATAAGTCTTTGGCATTCGGAGTTTGACTGAATTCGGTAACCCGTTGGGGGCCCCTAGTCCAATCAGTGCTCTACCTCCAAGACTCTAAATTCAAGGCTAGCCCTAAAGCTATTTCGGAGAGAACCAGCTATCTCCAAGTTCGATTGGAATTTCTCCGCTACCCACACCTCATCCCCGCACTTTTCAACGTGCGTGGGTTCGGGCCTCCATTCAGTGTTACCTGAACTTCACCCTGGACATGGGTAGATCACCTGGTTTCGGGTCTACAACCACGTACTCATGCGCCCTATTCAGACTCGCTTTCGCTGCGGCTCCGTCTTATCAACTTAACCTTGCACGTGATCGTAACTCGCCGGTTCATTCTACAAAAGGCACGCCATCACCCGTTAACGGGCTCTGACTACTTGTAGGCACACGGTTTCAGGATCTCTTTCACTCCCCTTCCGGGGTGCTTTTCACCTTTCCCTCACGGTACTGGTTCACTATCGGTCACTAGGGAGTATTTAGCCTTGGGAGATGGTCCTCCCTGCTTCCGACGGGATTTCTCGTGTCCCGCCGTACTCAGGATCCACTCTAGAGAGAACGAAGTTTCGACTACAGGGCTGTTACCTTCTGTGGCTGA
>NZ_KV917374.1:1374951-1376362 GCF_002019645.1 Litchfieldia alkalitelluris
TGAAAAAACTCTGGTCCCGTGGTGTAGCGGTTAACATGCCTGCCTGTCACGCAGGAGATCGCCGGTTCGATCCCGGTCGGGACCGCCATTTAATCTGGCTCGGTAGCTCAGTCGGTAGAGCAATGGACTGAAAATCCATGTGTCGGCGGTTCGATTCCGTCCCGAGCCACTTCCTTTATAAATTAAACTATGGCGGTTGTGGCGAAGTGGTTAACGCATCGGATTGTGGTTCCGACATTCGTGGGTTCGATTCCCATCAGTCGCCCCATAAGTTTGATATTGCTAATAATTTTATAGTGATTTATGCGGGTGTAGTTTAATGGTAAAACCTCAGCCTTCCAAGCTGATGTCGTGAGTTCGATTCTCATCACCCGCTCCATATATTACACTAAATATTCATATAAGATAAATGGGCCTATAGCTCAGCTGGTTAGAGCGCACGCCTGATAAGCGTGAGGTCGATGGTTCGAGTCCATTTAGGCCCACCATTTATTCCACAGTAGCTCAGTGGTAGAGCTATCGGCTGTTAACCGATCGGTCGCAGGTTCGAGTCCTGCCTGTGGAGCCATTTTGGATGGGGAAGTACTCAAGTGGCTGAAGAGGCGCCCCTGCTAAGGGTGTAGGTCGTGTAAGCGGCGCGAGGGTTCAAATCCCTCCTTCTCCGCCATTCAAAAATTTCATATTAAGGCCCGTTGGTCAAGCGGTTAAGACACCGCCCTTTCACGGCGGTAACACGGGTTCGAATCCCGTACGGGTCATTTAAAAAAGCTACGATTCATTCGTAGCTTTTTTGTTTGGAAAAAACAGCTTACTTTAAATATAATACTGAAGATATAGATTCATTTGTTTTAAAGTGTATATCGCGACATACCTAGCTACTGATTAAACAACGCCTTAATTTTAAGAGAATTCTACCCTGAAATAGGTTGAAGATTCATTCGCTGCAGTTCACTCGCTTTCCGCGGGGCGTGCGGTGAGCCTCCTCGTCGCTTTTGACTCCTGCGGGATCTCACTTTGCCCGCTGCATCCCGCAGGAGTCGAGTGACCTTCCGCTCATACCATTTAGATGAGCAATTTTCATCCTCCATGGTGCAAATACTCATTCGCATGGACGTCTACCCTGAAAAAAGAAATGCTGAAGGCGCTCGTTCATCGGCGACAGGCATAAGACGAGCCGGCAAGAAGGTTGCTTTTTAACCTTCTTGCCGGATTGACTTATGACCCCGAGCCGATAGCGCCTGAAGCTAGACACTAAGCTAAGTATAATTTTTCATCCTCCATGGTGCTAATTTTAATTAGCATAGATGTCTACCCTGAAAAAAGAAATGCTGAAGGCGCTCGTTCATCGGCGACAGGCATAAGACGAGTCGGCTAGAAGGTTGCTTTTTAACCTTCTTGCCGGATTGACTTA
>NZ_MTIS01000008.1 GCF_002019645.1 Litchfieldia alkalitelluris
AGCAATGGAAAGCACTGGCGTGTACTGGAAACCAATTTATAATCTATTAGAATTGGAACCTTCTCTTCAAACTTACGTGGTTAATGCGCAGCACATTAAACAAGTTCCTGGCCGTAAAACAGATGTCAAAGATGCAGAGTGGATTGCAGATCTTTTAAAACACGGCCTATTAAAACCGAGTTTCATTCCCGACCGAGAGCAACGAGAGTTGCGTGAGCTTGTTCGTTATCGTAGAAGTTTAATTGATGAACGTGCCCGGGAAGCTAATCGTATTCAAAAGGTCTTGGAAGGAGCAAACATTAAACTTAGCTCCGTAGCTACTGATATTTTAGGTGTTTCTGGTCGACTAATGCTTCGCCAACTAATCAAAGGTGAGACTAACCCTTCACTCTTAGCGGAACTAGCAAAGAAGCAGCTTCGTAAGAAGATGGATCTTCTAGAACGTTCATTGAAGGGATTAATTGGGCCTCATCAGAAATTTCTACTTAAGGGTCAACTTGATCACATTGAGTATTTAGAAAAGCAAATTGAAATGTTGGATCTAGAAATAAAGGAACGCTTAAAAGAATACAAAGATGAAATTGAACTGTTAGATTCTATCCCGGGAATCGCAATTCAAACAGCTCAACATATCATTGCAGAAATCGGCCCAGATTTAAGTAGATTCCCAAGCGCTGCTCATTTAGCAGCATGGGCTGGTATGGCTCCAGGACAAAATGAAAGTGCAGGTAAAAAAAAA